>JAYEGO010000466.1:0-9387 GCA_034659155.1 Bacteroidota bacterium
CGTACAGGCAACAGAACAATACTTTTTAGCAATTCCGCCTTTTTCTTCATTAATACAGGACACAAATATTTTCCTATCCTTTTTATTTCTCTTTCTCAATTCAATAATATCTCTTGGGCAGGCTTCAACGCAGGCTCCACAAGCAACACAATTTTCATCAATGATCACCGGAAGGCCTGTTTTCTCATCCATATACATGGCTTCAAAATTGCATGCATCAACACATTCTCCATGCCCTAAACATCCATATGGGCAATCTGTATCACCGGTATATAAATTATGTATAATTGTACAATTCCGGGCACCATCATAAACATTTGTTCTTGGACGATTTTCGAAGGAGCCATTGCATCTTATTACAGCTACGAGAGGATCTGTTTCACCAGCTTCTTTCCCAAGAATGCCGGCAACAGTTGTCATTACTTCACTTCCTCCCACAGGACAATGTAAATCATCAAAAGTTTCAGCTTTTACACAGGCTTCAGCAAAGTTGCGACAGCCTGGAAAACCACATCCCCCACAATTTGCACCTGGCAATGCATCCTCAACCTCGTCAATTCGAGGATCTTCATAAACTTTAAACTTTTGAGCAAAGAAATAGAGGATCAGGGCTGCTACAAAGCCCAAAAGACTCAAAGAAATTATAGTGAATAGAAGAACAGAGTTCATAAATAATACGGTTAATCGATTTTCTTCAAAACAAAACTAAATTGTTTATCAACTTTTTTTCTCATTAGAAATAAAACTCCATAATAGGCAGCAATTCCACCGAGACTTAAAATTCCGGCAATGCCCTCATTATTCAAAATACCAGAAAGAACAATAAGGAAAAAAAGTATAAGAATGAGTGGGAAAACATAGGCCAGGAATAGTGCCTTGAAACCCATTGATTGTTGAAGGATGATTTTTACCTGATCACCTACATTGAGTTCAAACCCGGGATTATCTGCTTCAATTGATTTCTCCTGAACTTCAGAAACAGAGCAAACTCCCTTTGCCTGACAGGAAGCACAGGCCGATTGGGAAATAAAATTTACCATCACCCTGTTTCCGGTTATTCCCGCAATTCTACCCATGTGCTCAATATCCTTTGACATCCTGAAAATTTGAAGGTAAATTTAAGATTGTTTGTCTTTAGAAAGAATAATTTTTGTCAGGTATGGGTCTCAGGAATCTAATTTATCCTGAGTTTAAATAAGATATAAAAATATCTGTATATATTATATACGATACTATTTTTAGGTTTATGAAATAACTCCCCAATTCATTTTTTTATGATAATTAGTTTTTAACTGCTGAAGGAGTATCTGATTCTCATTTTTTGCCAACCCGGGATCAGAATCCAGAATAAGTTCAGCCTGATCTCTTGCCAGTTGCAGAATTTGGCCATCCTGTCCGAGGTTGGCAATTTTCAGGTTTAAAGTCAGACCGCTTTGTTGGGTGCCCTCCATATCTCCAGGTCCTCGAAGCTTTAGGTCTACTTCAGAAATTTCAAAACCATCATTAGTATGTACCATGGTTTGAAGTCTTTTTTGGGCATCCCCTGAGAGTTTTTCTTTACTCATCAGTATACAATATGACTGGTCACTCCCTCTGCCAACCCTTCCCCTTAACTGGTGCAGCTGAGAGAGACCAAACCGCTCAGCACTTTCAATTACCATTACAGATGCACGGGGAACATCCACGCCCACTTCAATGACAGTTGTGGCAACCATAATGTGTGTTCTGCCTTCAACAAAATGCTTCATAGAGATTGCTTTTTCATTCGGTTTCATCTTACCATGAACCACACTTACTGCATATTTAGGGGGAGGAAAGGCTCTGGAGATACTTACATACCCATCTTCAAGGTCTTTGTAATCCATTTTCTCTGATTCCTGTATTAGAGGATAAACGATGAATATTTGCTGACCCTTTTCAATTTGTTCTCGTAAAAAACCAAAAACTTTATTCCTTTGACTATCGGTAAAATGCATGGTTTTTACAGGTTTTCTGCCTGGAGGCATTTCATCAATCACAGATACATCCAGGTCACCATAAAGAGTCATTGCCAGGGTGCGGGGTATTGGGGTTGCAGTCATTACCAACATATGTGGTGGTTGGATATTCTTTTTCCATAATCTGGCTCTTTGAGCTACTCCAAAACGATGTTGCTCATCAATAATTACCAATCCAAGGTTTTTAAATATAACTGTATCTTCAATCAATGCATGAGTTCCAATCAGGATGTCCAGATTATCATTCAGTAGCTCCTTATGGATAATTTCCCTTTCAGATTTTTTCGTAGATCCCTTCAATAATCTAACCCTGATATCTAGTTTATTTGTTAGTTTCGTAATTGTATCAAAGTGCTGGTTCGCAAGTATTTCAGTAGGTGCCATCATGCATGTCTGGTAGTTGTTATCCAGGGCAATCAGGATACTCATTAGAGCCACCAGGGTTTTTCCACTGCCAACATCTCCCTGTAATAAACGATTCATTTGCTTTCCAGATCCCAGGTCTTGCCGGATTTCTTTGATAACACGTTTCTGTGCATCAGTTAGGTTAAAATCAAGATAATTATGATAAAATCCATTTACGAATTTTCCCACTTCAGAGAAAATAAACCCATTGAATTTTTCCTTACGTGTGGTTTTTTGCTTGAGCAGATGAAGCTGAATAAAAAATAATTCTTCAAATTTAAGCCTGAAACTTGCTTTATTCAATAAATCACGACTTCCCGGGAAATGTATGTTTACCAGAGCTTCTTCCCTTGATATCAGGTTCATTTTATTGCACAAGTAGGGGGGGAGACTTTCGTGAACCAGTCCCATCACCTTTTTTATCAGGGTGTTAAGGAGTTTTTGTAAAACCCTGGAGTTGATGTAATTGTTTTTTAATTGTTCTGTTGTATTGTAAAGGCCTTGAATTGAGGTTGAGACCTTTGTTTCATACTGATCTGCTTCTTCAATTTCGGGATGAATGATATTGTAAACTCCCTGGAAGATGCTGGGCTTACCATAAACCACATAGTATTTTTCAGACTGAATACTGCTTTTGATCCATTTTGCTGCATGAAACCAAACTAATTGAAGACTTCCGGCTTCATCTATGAAATCTGCCACCAGCCTTTTTCTACCTCTTCCCCCTTCCTGCCTGAAGTTGGATATTCTGCCTTTAAGCTGAATGTAGGCAAGTTTACTATCTATTTCATCAGTAGAAAAAAACTTACTTCGATCTACATATTTGTAAGGGTAATAGGTAATGAGATCTCCAAAAGTAAAAATTTGGAGTTCTTTGTTTAATAATTCAGCCCTTTTTGGTCCAACACCATTTAAGAATTTAATGTCTTGTTGAAAAAGGTCCGTCATTAATGATCTGTTTGAGAGAAGTTCAACAAATTTAGGGTATCTTTCTAAAGATTTCTACCCTTTACTAGGATTTTTTAACAATTGGGAATATAATTTAATTTCCGGGGTCTAATTTGAATAAAACAAGGGTTAATAATTAAATTTTTATTTTTATTAAATTGTTTAATTTTCTAAGAGCCTTAAGATTTCTTAATTATACCTTTTTTGCACATCATAAAAGAGGAGCAGGGATTCATTCTCCATTTGTTTTTGCTTTGATTGCAGATGTTTTTAACAGACCGGTTGATTCTAATGATCTAGTTGAGATAGAAAAACTCAGGAAAGACCTAAGCAAGAAGAAAGAAAAGATACATTACAAGGATCCTGGTGCCGGATCGAGAATAAAAAGAAAGTCTTCAAGAAGTATTGGGGAAATTGTAAGAACTTCCTCTACACAACGGAAATATGGTGAGTTATTGTTTAAGTTGGTTCGAGAATTCATGCCAGGAAATATAATTGAGATTGGCACCTCTTTAGGCCTGGGGTCGATGTATCTTGCAACGGGAAATAGCAAGGGGCAGGTTCATACTATAGAAGGTGCAGAGCCTCTTTATCAATTGGCAAAGAGTAATTTCGAGATGGCTGGTTTTGAGAACATTCATATCTATAATGACCTGTTTTCTGATGGTTTGACAAGATTAGAGAGGTGTGTCGGGAACTTTGATATGGTGTTTTTTGATGGGAATCATACTTATAATCACACATTGGAATATTTTGAAATGTGTATTCCTAAAACTACTAATGAATCTATATTTATTTTTGACGATATTCACTGGTCAGCTGAAATGGAAAGGCTATGGGACAGGATAATTACGGATGAAAGAGTAGTTGTAAGTATTGATCTTTTTCAGCTTGGTTTAGTATTTTTCAGAAAGGAACTTTCGAAACAGCATTTTGTTATTAAATATTAAAAAGTATAATTTCGAAAAGCTTAAGGGCTTAAGCCCGAAATTCTTAGTATTCTTATCACCGTCCTAAAGGACGGAGTTAATTATATATGAAACTGCTCATATTCCTGCTTCTTAAGCATCACTAACTCCGGCATTTATGCCGGTGATAATAAAATGAAAAATAACCGGGCTTTAGCCCAGGACTTTTAAAGTTATGTTTTTTGAAAATTTAACTATTTATCTTTTCGTTTTACTATAGAAAGATATAATTTCGTAATCTTTGTGCATTAGAAAAAATATTATGGAGAACATTATACAGTTAGAAAGTATTGTAAAAAATTATTATGTCGGTACCGTTGTGGTAGAGGCTTTGAGGACTGTAAGTCTGAATATTGAAAGAAATGAATATACCTCAATAATGGGCCCTTCCGGCTCCGGGAAATCAACCTTAATGAACATTCTGGGTTGTCTTGATACCTTAACAGATGGAAAGTACATACTGAATGGGAAAGATGTTAGCCAGCTGGATGATAACCGCCTGGCAGAAATTCGTAATAAGGAAATTGGTTTTGTATTCCAGACTTTTAATCTTTTGGCAAGGTATACTGCTCTTGATAATGTGATACTCCCATTGATTTATGCAGGATATTCAAAAAGTGAACGAATTGATAGGGCAAAAGAAGTTTTAATAAGCGTAGGTCTGGAAGACCGGATGACCCATAAGCCAAATGAGTTGTCGGGTGGACAGCGACAAAGGGTTGCTGTTGCAAGGGCACTTGTTAATAATCCTTCCATTATTCTGGCAGATGAACCCACAGGAAATCTAGATTCAAAAACATCAATTGATATCATGAATCTATTGAATGATATCCATCAGCGAGGAAACACTGTAATTGTTGTTACTCATGAAGAAGATATTGCTCAAAAAACGAACAGGATTATCCGCCTGATGGATGGAGAGGTAGAATCAGATGTTTCAAAAAAAGCAAGCCTTAAAGTCTGATAGTTCTACTCCTGAATATTGTTCCCACATAACTTTTGAGACAAGCCTTGAGCTGTCTGCCTGCCGTGCAGGCAGGCATCTGACCACTAAAAATAAAATATGAACAAATGAAAATTTATACGAGGACAGGAGACAAAGGAATCACTTCTCTTGCAGGAGGAACCAGGGTTTCTAAAGATGATCCGCAAATTGAGGCATACGGAACAATAGATGAATTATTGAGTTGGATTGGACTTGTCCGGGATCAGGAGGCCTCACGCGAACACCAGGTGTTTCTCCTGGATATTATGGACAGGCTAATGACCTGTGCTACAATTCTTGCACTGGATAAAAATCATTCCAGGGAGAAGATGCCATTTATTGTAGAACAGGATATTCTTGAACTGGAGAAAGAAATTGACAGAATGGAAAGTGTGCTGGCTCCTCTTCAGTCATTCATCCTTCCCGGCGGGCATACCAGCGTTTCTTATTGTCATATTTCCCGAACCATTTGCAGGAGAGCTGAAAGATCTGTATTAAAAGTTAAAGTCACACTTCAGAATAAGGATATGGTAGAAAAGTATTTAAATCGTTTGTCTGATTATCTATTTGTTCTTTCCAGATCCCTTGCATATTATCTGAAAACACAAGAAATGCCTTGGAAACCAAGGGTATAAACTTTTTTTGTAAGTCAGTATTTAAACCCTCCTTTTGCGAATTATTCAGGTAGAAAAATCAGTATCTAAACCCATTGTACTTAACTCAGGATTAATTGATTTTGTTTTGATATTATATTTTATATATTTGCAAAAATTTTGAGTTTATGTATTGGACATTAGAATTAGCATCAAAGCTTGAAGATGCACCCTGGCCGGCCTCAAAAGAAGAGCTGATTGATTATGGAATCCGCTCTGGAGCTCCTCTTGAAGTGATAGAGAATCTTCAGGCTATTGAAGATGAGGGTGATATTTATGAAAGCATAGAAGATATATGGCCGGATTATCCCAGTAAAGACGATTTTTTCTTTAATGAAGATGAATATTAAAAAAAGGAAAGGGACTCAGTCAGGTCCTTTTTTTGCTCCTTCTTTCACTTACTGACTATTTGAAAATATCTTCCATTCTCTTGGGCCGTAAATATTCCTTCCAGACAAAACCTTCCAGCTTTAATTCATCTGGTGCAGTTTCTCCTTCAGGGTTTAAAACCGCATCAATTTGATTGATAAGTATAATTTTATCGATTTCTTTATCTTTTAAATACAGAGTAATAAAGCTGCTTTCTGATTTGTTTACGCCCATTGTTCCCCCATCATCCTCATCTTTAATATAATATATGGCTTGTCCGTTACCGAATACCATGATTTTATGGAGCATCTCGTCTTTAAAATAGGCACTCATGTTTTTACCCTTTATCTGGTTATATTTTAATGAGTCTTCCTGAGTAATAATGAAAGCAGAGCCTGACAAATCAAGTCTGTGAGGTTTTTTGTTTTTTGTGTGAAGTTCCATATATTCTGCACTAAGCTGCTTGCCTTCAACCCAGAGGAGAGGTGATTGATATAAACGAATTACTGAATCTGCAAATGAATAGGATAAAGAATCACAGATTCCCTGTAAATCTATTTGAAAAATCCTAACACCATAATAGGCATTGATAATTTTATTGATTCCAAGGCTGTCAACACTAGATCTCAGTGTATCTGCATGCATAAATAAACTATCTCCTTCTTCTATGACCTGTATAAAAACAGCATCTCCTGTAAGCATGGATTCATCAGTTTTTTCATGAAAATACCCAGTCTGACCTTTCAATAGAATATTTTGAGTTGAATCTTTAATTATGACATTTCCATAGGCTTCCCCAATACCCTTTTTACGATCATAATATAGAGAATCTCCCATAATGAGTTCATTATTTGTTTTAAAGACAGCATTTATTGAAAACCTGGAGACATCCTTTTTTGTGTCATACCACCCATTTTCACAATAGATATAATTACTGTCAGAAATTATTTCAGTAGGGCCGAAGAATTTTGTGACTTCAGTGATTGTATTGTATTGCATGGTATCGGAATAGATACGATAATCAGGATTAATTACTATTACACTGTCCTGATAATGAAAAATTTCATCTCTGGAATAATAAACTCCATTGATACTGGAAAGGAAATTGTCGCCTGTTTGGATTTCTCCTAATTCATAATAAAAACCCTGATCTAATAGAAGATCATAATCTAAAATATCTGTTTTGAGTTTTGTTTCCTTATTGATAAGTCTCACATTCTCTCTCAGCTTTGCAAATTTTGTGTTCCCTGAATAGTGAAGATAATCGCCATAGAGGTGTAAAGTATCTCCCTGTTTGATGTATATATTCCCAAAAGCTTCCACTTCGTTGTTGCCCTGATACATGTATGCACTATCACAATTCATATATGTTCCATCATGTTCCAGCCTGACGTCTCCAATAAGTTTCCTGATGTCCCCCTGGGCCCGGTTATAAGTAAAATCATTTGCATTCAGAACATTGATCTTTTTACCGGATTGAGCCGAAAGAAAAACTATTGGAGAAAATAAAAAGAATAGTCCCAGAAAAATTCTAAAGAACCATTCTGTTAGATTCAAATTAATAGAATTATTGAGGCAGAACATTTTCATTCTTATAGTATTAACAGGAAGAATGAACCCTTTTGTTGGTTATTTTACCCAGGTTTTACTGCTGAATTGGCAAGCCCTGTAGGATTTGTCAATCCTGATGTAAGTGGTTATTTGCTTATCTTCAATCCATTCCAAAAATACTTCCTGTTGCTTAGAGTTCTTAGTCATTTCCTGTAAGATGGTATAGTCAAGCTTTAAACTTGCTTTGTGAGGTTCAATTCTTTTGGATAGTTTAATAATTTTAAAAATCCTGTTTCCTGTCATATCCTGAGTTTCAAAAGGCTTAGAATTCTCCCCCGGGTCAAGGTTTTGAATGGCCCTGGCTGTAGCCTGGTCTAATTGGTCAAGTTGAAATTTTGTGTCCCTGGTATTGGGATTGACCATGACCCCTCCACTCATTCTGGAATCCTCATCTTCAGAATACAGTTGAACAGCAAGTGAGAAGGGTACTGAATCCTGATTGATTTTAACAACAAGTGAGTCAAGAAAATCAAAAACCTGTTTGATTTCATCCATGGTAACTTTTGGTTTCATCAAGATGTGCCTGACATTCACTTTTTCTCCTTGTCTGTCAATAAGCTGCATAATGTGAAAACCAAATTTAGTTTCAACAATTGGCGATACTGCGCCTTTCTTTAATGAGAATGCCATGTCAGCAAATTCTTTAACCAATTCGGTTTTCCCCTGAAACCCAAGTTCCCCACCTTTTGGTGCAGAGCCTGGATCCTCGGAATATAGTATAGCCAGCGTAGCAAAATCTTCTCCCTCCATAATTCTTTTTCTTAAATCCAGTAGTTTTTGCCGCACTATAATTTTTGACTCTTTGTTGAAAGGAGGATTTCTCACCAATTGCCTATATTCAACCTGAGATGGAATCAAAGGAAGACTGTCTTTGGGGATACTTTTGTAGAAAGCTTTTATTTCTGAGGGAGTTACAGTAATGTCTTGTGCTATGCTTGCTTGCATTTCCTGTGTGAGAAGCTGATTTCTAACAAGATCTCTGAAATCATCCTTAATTTCAAGTAGCGATTTATTATAATATGCTTCAAGCTTTTCTTGAGAACCAATCCTATCCATAAAGTTTTGTAATTGATTGTTAAGGGTTTGCTCCACCTGTGCATCAGTTATTATTATGCTATCGACTTTAGCCTGGTTGAGCATCAATTTCTGAATTAATAAGTCTTCCAGTATTTCACATTTCATATCCCCGCCTCTGGAAGTGTACCCCTGGGCTTTCATTTGGAGAAACTGGTTTTCAATATCAGATTGAATTATAATATTATCTCCAACAATTGCTACAACCTGGTCCACAATCATCTTTTGAGCATTAGCCGGAAAATATCCGAAAAATATTAACAAAAACATCAAAAAACTAACTAGTCTATTCATCTTGTACTGGTCTTAATAAATTATGAATCCGTTGTTACTGAAGGCATCATTGTAAATACTATTCTCAAGTTCCTCTATAAATT
>JAYEGO010000467.1:0-2271 GCA_034659155.1 Bacteroidota bacterium
TTGATAAGCCTGATCTGGTCAGTGGTAAGGGCAGTCCCGGAACTGGCCACCACATTCTCAAAGCCGGCCTTATACATGGAAATAACATCAGTATACCCCTCAACCAGGTAACATTTGTCCTGCCTGATTATTTCCGACTTGGAAAGGTTCAGCCCGTATAAAACATTGCTCTTATTGTAAATTTCCGACTCGGGGGAGTTTACATATTTAGGCTTGTTCTCTTCCTTGGTAAGGATGCGGCCACCAAAGCCTACCACACGGCCGGATAAATTATAAATAGGAAATATCACCCGTGCCCGGAAGCGGTCATATCTCTTTTTGTCATCCTTTTCAATGGTCAGGCCGGTCTTTACCAGGTATTCCAATTTATACCCATTCGACAGGCAGTGTTCAGTCAATGCATCCCATTTGCCGGGGCTGTATCCAAGCCCGAACTTATCGATGATCTCCTGATTATATTCCCTGTCTTTGAAATATGACAGTCCTACCGATTTTCCTTCATCAGTATCCAGAAGCTGTTCAAAGAAGAATTTCTGTGCAAAAGCATTCACATGGAACAGGGCTTCCCGTTGATCCATCTTCTCCTTTTCTTCAGGCGATTGCTCAGTTTCCTCAATTTCTATCCCGTATTTTTTGGCCAGAAAACGCAGAGCCTCAGGATATGTATAATGCTCATGCTCCATGAGAAATGTCACAACACTGCCACCCTTGTTCGAGCTAAAGCATTTGAAAATATTCTTGGCCGGAGAAACAAAGAATGAGGGGTTACGTTCTTCTGTGAAAGGACTGAACCCTTTATAGTTTTGGCCGCTCTTTTTCAGGTTCACAAACTCCCCTATCACCTCCTCAATACGGACGGTGTCCATGATCTTATCTATTGTTTCTTTGCTGATGAGGGACATGGGGGGTTGTTTATTGCGAAGGTACGAAGAAAGTGCTTAGAGTACTTGAAGTACTTGGAGTACTTGAAGTACTTGGAGTACTTGGAGTATACTCTGATAAAAACAAATTTTTATGCAGCTTTTTTTTCTCCTTCTCTTGGATCCAAACATATATGTAGTGGATCCCACATCTTTCTTGATTCAATAATTGCATATACCGTTCTCAAAATCTTGTTAGCAACATTGTTTAGTGCCAAATATCTTGGTTTCCCTTCTGCTATTTTCCTTTCGTAATAGTGCTTCATATCTTTATTGTGCTGGATAGCACTGGATGCACATAAAAATAATAAGGTTTTCAGTTTTTTATCGCTCATAGGACTCACTCTTGACTTTTTTGCCATTTTGCCACTACTGTTTGGGAAAGGGCATACTCCTGCAAATGAGGATGCCTTTCTTGCAGTATTAATCTTTTCGAAATTATGAGTCTTGATAATCAGCTCATTTGCTGTAACAGCTCCAATTCCCTTAATACTTTGAATTAAGCGGCTATTTTCTGCGAGCTCTTGATCGGCATTAATAACCTCCTGGATTTGATTTTCTACCTCACGAATTTGTTTATCCAGTGTTCTTAATACTTCTTGGGAGACGAGTTTTACTTTTATAGAACAGTACGGGGCCCTGTTTTTCTCTTTGCCGTGAGTTTGAAGCATTTTACGCTGTTTTACAAGCATATAACGCAAGGAATGTAATTCTCTTAACTCATGTAATTGCTCTGTGTAAAACACTGTTTCTTTAAGCTTATCACTAAATCTTTGTCCATACTCCCGGATATTAGAAGCATCTATTGGATCACTCTTACCCTTTTGCATTCCCAAACTATGCTTGATTTCATAGCCAGGAATAGCACAAATTGAGATATTGAAACAATTGGCAAGAAAAACTAATAGGTCTCCATAAATGCCTGTATGCTCAATACATAGAATAGCATCTTTTTGAATCTTTGCAAGAAATTTACAAATACCTGAGTAATTGTTATTAACCTCCATGTCTTGCAGAAAACCTTTTAAATCAATAATACTTACGTTAAACTTTTCTTTTGATAAGTCAATTCCATAAATTTGTTTCATCTTATTAAGTTTTTTGAGGCTCCAACTTGAGTGGCTAAAACCGTAATAATGGGTTCTACCCTAAATACTCTCTAGCTTTAACTCAAAATGTATGCTGTCCTTAATACTCCAAATAGGCTCGAAACCTAAAACTTGGTTAAAGTTATTGCAGCATACAGGAGTCTCTTAATTAATTTCCCTAATATACCTAAAGAAGGGGAAAACAAATCTAACGGTACTTGAAGTTAATATCCGATATTCGATATTTGCAATTCCTCTTACCT
>JAYEGO010000468.1:0-9380 GCA_034659155.1 Bacteroidota bacterium
AAAGCCAACTTTGAAATGCTCTATTTGCCAGATGAAATGTTCAGGCAAAAAGGGGAAAACCTGGAAATTACATTTGGCCCTCCCATACTCCATAAGACCATTCTGGAGTCAGATCTAACACCACAGGAGTGGTCTGACAATCTAAGAGATTTGGTCCATGATATGACCTGAAAACTATTAGATACATTTTTCTCTGATTTTATTCGTATTTTTGATAAAATAGATTTTCTGACTATGCAAGAAATTATTCCTCCAATTTCGGTACATGAACTTGAGAAGGAACTCTTATTGGCTCAATTTCTCAGAAAGACCAATTATGGAGGGAACGATGTATTTATTACAGATTATCATAGAACTCCGCAAATTGTAAAAGAAATTGGCAGGTTGCGAGAGCTAAGCTTTCGAAATGCCGGTGGTGGCACAGGAAAAGATTGCGATCTTGATGATTATGATACTGCTGAACAGCCTTATCAACAACTATTTGTCTGGAATCCTAAAGATAAAGAAATTACAGGGGGGTATCGGTATTACGTATTCGGTAAGGCACAAAATGGCTTTACTGATTTTTCAAAACTTGCAACTGCCAGGCTTTTTAGTTTTTCTGAAAAATTTAAAAAGAATTATTTGCCCCACATAATTGAATTGGGTAGATCTTTTGTGCCTCCCACGCTTCAAAAAACAGGTGGATCACGCAAGGGTGTTTTTGCACTTGATAATTTATGGGATGGTCTTGGGGCCCTGGTTATTAATAATCCCGGGATTCGGTATTTCTTTGGTAAAGTAACCATGTACACACACTTTAACCAGGAAGCCCGTAATATGATCTTATATTTCCTGCATAAATATTTTGGAGATTATGAAAATTTAATGGTTCCTTATGAGCCTTTGCAATTGAATATGGATAAAAAAAATTTAGATTCAATTTTCAATGGCAACAGTCCCAGGGAAGATTACAAAATTCTTTCCTCACAGGTGCGAGCCTTAGGTGAAAATATTCCTCCTCTCATCAATGCATATGTGAACCTTTCACCTACTTTAAAGACTTTTGGAACTGTAATCAACAGGAGTTTTGGGAATGTTGAAGAAACAGGTATTATGATTACCTTAAAAGACATGTATCTTTCAAAAATCAACAGGCATTTTTCCTCTTACTCAAAAGATTACGTGCTTCCCACCAGGTAATTGCCAAACCTCCTGTTTGAATCAAGGATGACTAATATGCTCGTTCATTTTTCCCTTCAATAAAATTAATAAAAGAAGTATTTACCACCTTGTTCCCACCAGGAGTGGGGTAATTGCCGGTAAAATACCAGTCTCCACGACTTCCAGGGCACGCTATATGTAAATTTTCAACTGTTTGATAAACAACTGTAATTTCTGCATTTATATCACTTGTATGAAGCATACTGGCAATTTCAGCAGAGATTTCTTCATTACTAAAAGGAGCATAAATGTCTTTTACATAGTTTTGTATTTCTTCCTTAGGAGATCTTTCTTGTTCTTTTGATTTTTTATAAACCTTATTGATCAATGCCTCCTGTCCAGATTTTCTCAAAAGGCTAATAACTGCTTTAAAAGCAATAAAATCAGATAGTTTAGCCATGTCAATTCCATAACAATCTGGATATCGTATTTGTGGGGAGGAAGAAACAATCACAATTTTTTTTGGTTCAAGTCTATCCAGGATTTTTATAATACTTTTCTTCAATGTAGTACCCCGTACAATAGAGTCGTCAATAATTACCAGATTATCTTCCCCTTTTTGAACGGTACCATAGGTAATATCATACACATGTTCTACCAGATCATCCCTGCCAGCATCTTCAGCAATAAATGTTCTCAGCTTAACATCTTTTACAGCAATTTTCTCAACTCTTGGTCTCAATCCTATAACTCTTTCCAGATCATTCCAGTTCCCACTTGCTTTCATCTCCTGTATCTTATCGAGTTTTACTCCCTTCAGGTAATCCTCCATTCCTCTTACCATGCCATAGAATGCAGTTTCGGCTGTGTTGGGGATAAAAGAGAAAACTGTATTTCTCAAGTCCTTATCCACCATATGAAGGATCTGTGGAGTTAACAGTCTACCCAGCTCTTTCCGTTCATTATAAATATCTCTATCACTACCTCGTGAAAAATAAATACGCTCGAATGAACAGGCTCTTTTTTCCAGAGGAGGCCGTACTTCCTGAACACTAATATCTCCTGCAGCTTTTACTACAATTGCCTTCCCATGAGGCAACTCCTTAACCTGTTCATAAGAAGTATTCATGACTGTTTGAATTACCGGTCGTTCTGAGGCCACCACAACAATTTCATCATCATAATAGTAAAATGCCGGTCTTATACCCCATGGGTCACGAACAACAAAAGCATCGCCATGGCCAAGCAGACCTCCAATTGCATAGCCCCCGTCCCATTTGTAACTCGCACGGTTCAAAACTTTAGCAACATCCAGATTTGTTTCAATCAAAGGAGAAATATCCTTATTGCTAAATCCCTTTTTCTTAAAATCCTCAAATAGTTTCTGATTTTCCTCATCCAGGAAGTGTCCAATATTCTCAAGAACGGTAACAGTATCGGAAAAGTCTTTCGGGTTTTGACCTATTTCTATTAATGCCCGGAATAATTCATCCACATTGGTAAGGTTAAAATTTCCTGCCAGAACAAGGCTTCTTGACCTCCAATTGTTTTCACGTGTTACCGGGTGAACATATTCTATATTATTATTGCCAAAAGTGCCATATCTCAAATGGCCAAGATAAATCTCTCCGGCGAAAGGCAAATTTTCCTTTGCCCAGTGCGGATCATTCATCAAATCTGTATTTTCGTTTGACAGGGAATGAAATTCCTTATTGATTTTTGCGAAAACTTCCTGAATAGGATTATTTATGTTTGATCTGTGTTTATGAATATATTTTACACCCGGAGCTAAATCTAACTTTAAACTGGCTGCTCCTGCCCCATCCTGGCCCCGGTTATGTTGCTTTTCCATTAGAAGGTAAAGCTTTTGTAAGCCATATCTCCAGGATCCGTATTTTACCTTATAATATTCAAGGGGCTTTAAAAGTCTTACCAGGGCTATTCCACATTCATGTTTTATGGCATCACTCACAATTTGATATTATAGAATTAAAACCTCCACTTAAAAGAAATCAATCAATTGCAGGAAGGAATATGGTTTCAATAGGCGTGATGTAAGCGTCCGGAAATTGTCTTTTCAACTTTTTGTACAAAATCTGGGCCTCTCTTTTGGTTCTGAAATCACCAACTCTGACCTTAAAAAATGGAGCCTGATAATCTACATAGGCAGAAATCCCCTGATAGCTGGAAAGAAATTTTGCCTTAGCTTCATATGCATTCTCTCTGGCCATTCGTCCGGATTCAAAAAAAAGTTGAATCCTGTATCCATCCATTCCGTTTCTTCTGACATTCACATCCTTATATCTCTCTAACAAATCATTCAATCTCTCTTCCTGGTACAATTGAAGCTTACCTTCCTCTGGAATATATTCTCTTCCTGCAGAAAGTGTGTCATTTGCAGAATAATATCTTTCCTGGCCAAAAATCTGAAAAGACAAACCCAGCAGTAGAAATAGCAAAACCTTATATCTGCTCATTGATTATTTTAAGTAGGATGGGTGAATGCTTAAAACGGGAATTGGACAATGGTTTACCATTTGTTGGGCTGCAGTACTTATGTGCATATTTAAGGGTGTTCCTCTCTGGTTGCTCATAATTGCAACCAGCTCCGCCCCGATATGAACTCCATAAGAAGTTGCAAGGTCGGATATGTCGCTCCCATGCAAATCGTTTTTTACTACCTGAATATTTCTTTTCTCAAAATAGTCTCCAATTTGGTTTACATAATTATTCAGACGTTTTTTAATATCTGCTCTTTGTGTGGTTCTCACGCTCACAACATGCACTTCTGCCTCAAGAGCCGAAGCTAAATCGGCAACATATGGCACCTTTTTACGGGTCTCTCTTGATGCATCAAGAGGCAACACAATTTTGTTAATGCTCTTTTTCTTGAAACCATTCCTGACAGTTAATACCGGACATGGAGCTTTACAAACAACCCGGTAAGAATTGCTGCCAAGCCAAAATTCTTCAAACCCGGAAACCCCATGCGTTCCCATTATTATTAAAAAGGCCTTATCTTTAATTGCCTGGTCTGAAATGACTTTATATATTTTCCCCACTTTAATCAGATAATCAAATGTGCCTCCCCCCTTATACTTAGACATATTTTGCTCAATTAGCTCCTTACAAAAATCATCCACAGTGTTACCATACTCCTTTTCTTTCCCCTTAATAACAAAAGGCTCATCATAATTTTTATCCTTCCTCACATGAATAATTCTAATACTTGATTTGACCTTATTAGCCATTGCAATTGCGTGATCCAGGGCATTCATTGAGTCTTTTGAAAAATCGATGGGTACTAAAATACTTTTCATTGGTATTAATTTTTTAGATTTTCAGACAATGGGTCATTTATTTGTAATCTGCCAAAGCTCTTGATTCTAACAGCTTATTAAACCTATGCTTTAAAAATACAAAAAAAAATACAGAATGTTTAACAATGATTTAGAAAATCATCTCAAATCAACTATCCCACTTTCATCAACTTGAATACTCCTTTTAATGCAGAGGTATTTTACTCTCAGATTTCCAGTAAGTCTGTATTCTGCCAAGCTTTTTTCTGCCAGAGAAATAAGAGCCATGGTGGTTTTAATAAATCCCTTCAACTCAACTTCAACAGGAAACATATAGATCTCATCCGACATTTTTCTTACAAGTACTTTTTCATTATTTGATATGTTCCCCAGTTCTATGCCATTCAAATTCAAATCCAGGTCCATCTTTGTTAGTTTAAGATTCAGCTTTCCGGGATTTTCAATCGGAATATACAGCTCAAGGTCAAGTCCTCCTTTTCGTATCCGGTTAATTTTTATCTCCTGAATATCCCCTACCTGAATTTCCTGCATCATTGAACAACTACCTAGCATCATAATCAGCAACACTCCCACGATAGCAGGCTTATACTTTAGTAAGGCCATATAATTAATGTATTTTAAAATCTATTAAAAGGGTCAACTTGAAATCAGGTACAAGCAAATAATAAAAATGCAAGCTAATTATTTTCCAGAAAATTGATAAGCTCATCGGTCATTTTCAGGTTATGATAAACACTTTGCACATCATCATCTTCTTCAAAATCTTCTACCATTCTTAAAAATCTCATGGCCGCTTCAGGTTCAAGCTCTTTTGTATCATTTGGTATTCTCTGTAGTTCTGCATTTTCAGGTTCCAGTTTTAATCCATCCAGCTTTTTCTGAACATTTCCAAAATCTTCCAGTGCCGTTGTAATAATATAAACATCACCTTCATCCTCAATATCCTCAGCACCTGCATCAATTAGCTCAAGTTCAAACTCATCAGGATCAATTTCTCCTTTAGGAATTGCAAAAACACCTTTTCTATCAAATAAAAAACTAAGTGATCCATTGGTTCCCAATGTTCCACTTCTCTTCGTAAAAATAGACCTGATTACACTTACCGTGCGATTATTATTATCTGTCAGGCATTCTACAAAAACAGCAACTCCTCCCGGACCATATCCTTCAAAGCTAACTTCCTGGAAATTGGCCCCATCACTGGAAGCCTTATTAATAGCCCTGGCAATGTTGTCTTTAGGCATATTAACTCCCTTGGAATTTTGAATCGCCAGGCGAAGACGTGGGTTAACGTCCTCATCGGGACCTCCCTCTTTAACTGCCACCTGAATTTCTTTTACAATTTTGGAAAATAATTTTGATCGCTTTGCATCGGCAGCACCCTTTTTTCGTTTTATTGTTGACCATTTGCTATGTCCTGACATATTTTACTTTTTTCGAAAATACTTAATCAAAGGTATGAGACCTCAAGGTAGAACCCTGAACCCCTCATTTCGGAGTAGAACTCCGAGGAATTAAACCATTTTTCTCGTCCGCCGAAGCGGAACGCGAAGGAGGATTAAACAAAAAGTCAAAAATAAGAAATACTTTCAACAAATTTCATGTAAAATCAATTCTGTGAGAGACATCAAAAAATTTCATTATTTTTAACCTGATGTATTTGGTTAACTAAAATTCCACATGATGAAATTATTCAAACTCTTTATGCCTATTATCTTTTTACTCTTATTCATGGAAACAAATTCTCAACCTCTCTGGATAAGATATCCTTCCATATCTCCTGACGGAAAGGAAATTGTATTTTCTTACAAGGGAGACCTTTATAGGGTCTCATCTCAAGGAGGAACGGCTATTCCAATTACCATACATAAAGCCTATGATTATTTACCAATATGGTCTCCGGATGGAAAATATATAGCTTTTGCATCCAACAGGTATGGAAACTTTGACCTTTTTCTCATACCATCTAAAGGTGGACAGGCTAAAAGACTTACATTTTATTCCAACAATGAATTCCCAAACTCTTTTACTCCTGATGGAAAAGAAGTCCTTTTTTCAGCTGCAATTAATGACCAACCCAAAAATGTACAATTCCCTGTTGAAATCATTTCAGAGTTATATAAGGTTCCTGTTCAGGGTGAAAGAGTATCGCAGGTTCTTACCACACCGGCCGAAGAAGCCAAATACGCCAAAAATGAAGAGATTATTGTTTACCAGGACAGGAAAGGATATGAAAATACCTGGAGAAAACATCATACTTCTTCAATAACACGCGACATCTGGATGTATGAAACAATCACCAGGAAACATATAAAACTCACCACTTTTCAAGGAGAAGACCGCTCTCCGGTATTTGCTGCAAATCAACAAGACATTTATTACTTGAGCGAGCATTTTGGCTCTTTCAATGTTTGCAAATTAAAAATTGAAAAACCTGAAGAAATTTCGCAGATCTCACATTTTAAAGACCATCCGGTGCGTTTCCTTAGCATCTCTGACAACAATCTGCTTTGCTATACCTTTGATGGTGAGATTTATACACAAGTGCCTGGAAAGGAAGCACAAAAAATAAATATTTCACTGAATCTTGATTTTGAAAGTTCAGATGTGGAATTCTTAAAAATGACCTCCGGAGCTACTGAAATGAATCTTTCTCCTAATGGCAAAGAAATAGTATTTATTGCACGTGGAGAGGTTTTTGTTACCTCCACCGATTATGGAACAACCAAAAGAATAACCAACACCCCTGAAAAAGAAAGATCAGTTAGTTTTGGACCCGATGGACGGACATTGGTTTATGCTTCTGAACGAAACGGTAGCTGGAATTTATATACTTCAACCATTTCCAGGGCTGAAGAAAAATATTTTGCTTCAGCCACATTACTGAATGAAAAAGCCATACTTGAGATTCCTGCAGAAACTTTTCAGCCACATTTTTCTCCAGATGGGAAAGAAATAGCTTACCTGGAAAACAGGACCAGCCTGAAGGTTATTGAGCTTGCTAACAAGCAAACAAGGTTGATCCTTGACGGGAAATACAACTACTCCTATTCAGATGGAGACCAATGGTACCAGTGGTCTCCGGATGGAAAGTGGTTTCTGGTTTCGTTTCATCCAAATCATTGGATAATTGGAGAAGCTGGCCTTATCAGTTCTGATGGAAAAGGGAAAGTGACAAATCTCACCAATAGTGGTTATAGTGACCAAATTCCAAAATGGACTATGGATGGAAATGCAATGATCTGGTTTACAGACAGACATGGTTTCAGAAGTCATGGAAGCTGGGGTTCACATTCGGATGTATATATTATGTTTTTTAATTCCAGTGCTTATGATAGATTTAAATTAACAAAAGAAGAATTTGAATTATTGAAAGAAGAGGAGAAGGAAAAAAATAAGAAGACAAAAGACAAGAAAAGTCTCAAAAAGGAAAAAGAGTCAATTGATATAAATCTTGACCAAATAGAAGACCAAATTGCCAGGTTGACCATACATTCCTCTTCTATAGCTGATGCTATCTTGTCTCCAGATGCAGACAAATTATACTATTTGAGCAGTTTTGAAAAAGGTCATGATTTGTGGATGCATGACCTGAAAAAAAATGAAACCAAACTGGTACTAAAACTAGAGGGAAGAGGCGGATCTATCCAGGCAGATACCACATTTAAAAATTTATTTGTTTTTTCTGGTGGGAAAATGGTAAAAATAGGGACCAAAGACCATAAGAAAAAAAATATCAGCTATTCTGCTGAAATGAATCTTGATAAATCTTCGGAACGCAGATATATGTTTGAACATGTCTGGCGTCAGGTTAAGAGAAAATGGTACAATCCAGATCTTCATGGAGTAAATTGGGAATTCTATAAAAAGTCTTATAGCAAATTCTTACCTCACATCAATAACAACTTTGATTTTGCGGAAATGTTAAGCGAAATGCTTGGGGAATTGAATGGGTCACATACAGGGTCAGGTTATCGATACTCTGATCCAAACGGAGATCAAACAGCAAAACTTGGAGCACTCTTTGATGACAAATACGATAAGAATGGATTAAAGATTTTAGAAATATTTGATAAAAGTCCACTCAAACAGGAAGGAACAAAAATTAAAGCCGGAATTGTAATAGAAAAAATTGACGGAGAGGTCATAGCCAGTGAAAAGAATTATTTTAAAATGCTTAACCATAAAGCCGGAAAACCTACTTTGTTGGCATTATATGATCCATCGGCAAAAACCCGTTGGGAAGAGACAATAAAGCCAATTACAATAAGACAGGAAAATCAGCTATTATATGAACGCTGGGTTAAGAACAGACGAGCAGAAACAGAAAAACTATCCAATGGAAGAATTGGATATATTCACGTCAGAGGGATGAATTCAGCAAGTTTCAGGGTGGCCTATTCTGAAATCCTTGGGCGGAATCATGAAAAAGAAGCCATTGTTGTGGACACCCGATTTAATGGAGGAGGCTGGTTACACGATGATCTTGCAAGTTTATTAAGTGGAAAAAAATATGCAGATTATTACCCGGGGGGACAATATTTTGGTTCAGAACCTATATCAAAATGGAATAAGCCGTCCATTATACTGGTTAGTGAAAGTAATTATTCTGACGCGCATGCATTTCCTTATACATACAGGGCCCTGAATATTGGTAAAATTGTGGGTATGCCGGTTCCCGGTACCATGACTGCAGTATGGTGGGAAACTCTTCAGGATAAAAGTCTTTATTTTGGGATCCCCCAGGTTGGAACCAAAGACATGAATGGGAATTATCTGGAGAATCAGCAACTTGAACCCGATTACAAAGTCCCTACAGATTATGAAATAGTAATCACAGGTCGTGACCAACAACTCGAAAAAGCTGTGGAGGTGTTGCTTAAGGAGCTGGAAGAAGGAAAATAATCAAGTTAAAAT
>JAYEGO010000469.1:0-2269 GCA_034659155.1 Bacteroidota bacterium
AATTACATATATCAAATTGATTCAGAGATATATGTGGCCACCAGAAATGGATTATATAAATATGATAAAGACTCCGATAGATTTGAACCCGATCCTTTATTTGGAGAGAAATATGCCGGGAAAGAGATTGAAATAACAAGAGTGGAAGAAGGGTCCAATAATGATATCTGGTTGAGCTTAATTAATGCTGATGGTTCCTATGGTGTTGTACGTCTTGTTAAAAAGGATGATGGCTATGAAGAAGTATCTATTCCTTTTAATAGACTGCCGGACAGGACTACTGATATGATTTATGCTGAAGGGGAAGGTCCGGTATGGATCGGAGTATCAGACAAGATCTTTACCTTTGATACCAAATTTATCAGAGATTATGATGAATTGTTTCATTCATTAACACTGAGTGTTGTCATTGGTCAGGACTCCTTACTTTTTGGTGGGACTAATTATTCTATTTCTGAGGATGGAGAAACCCGGATTACCCTGACACAGGATAGAGATCAGCGGCCAGGTATTAAATACCGGTATAACAATATCAGCTTCCGTTGGGCTAGTCCTTACTTTGACGGGGAGGAGAAAATGCAGTATAGCTTTAGGTTGTTGGGCTTTGATGAAGATTGGACACGCTGGTCAGATAGGACGGAATTTACCTATACCAATCTCCCTAATAAGAGCCTTGTGTTTGAGGTAAGGTCACGTAATATATATGGTGTGGAGAGCTCCTATGCTCAATATGCCTTTACGATTCTACCACCCTGGTATAAAACTATTCTGGCCTATTTTATGTATGTAATTACTGCTTTTATCCTGATTGTAGTAATTGTAAAATTGTATACCAGGAGATTGCAGTTAGAAAAAGTTCGTCTTGAAGGAATTGTGGCAAGAAGGACGGCCGAAGTGGTAAGGCAGAAAGAAGAACTAGAGGATAGTATCACTTATGCCAGTCGGATTCAGCGGGCAATTTTACCAAGTGAAAAGATTCTCAATGAACATTTACCTGAACATTTTTTGTTTTTTAAACCAAGAGATATTGTAAGTGGCGATTTTTATTGGATGACCAGCAGGGGAGACAATATCATGATTGTAGCAGCAGATTGTACCGGACATGGGGTTCCTGGGGCATTTATGAGCCTCCTGGGAATTTCTTTCCTGAATGAAATCGTTAATAGACTAGATATTTTAAGATCAGATGAGATATTGAATCATTTGAGGCAGGAAATTATGAGTTCACTTAAGCAAACCGGTAAAGATGATGAAGCGAAGGATGGGATGGATGTTGCCATTTGTATTATCGATAAGAAGAAAATGAAAGCCCAATTCTCCGGGGCCTACAACCCTTTGTGGCTGGTCAGACCTTTGACGAAAAATGAATTAATTCAAGTCGAAAAGGGAAATGATCTAGAGTTTCCCCCCAGATCAATCCACGATCAAAGAAATGTACTTATTCCTTTTGTGGGAGATAAGATGCCAATTGGAATTTCTGTCAAGGGAGTTTTACCCTTTACAGCCAATGAACTGGAGATTAAGAAAGGCTACTCCATATATTTATTCTCTGATGGCTATGTAGATCAATTTGGTGGCCCTAATGGGAAGAAGTTTATGTCAAAAGCTTTTAAGAAATTAATCCTTGACATTCAGGATCAGCCTATGAGCAAGCAAGAGAAAATTCTTGATGAAAGATTTGAAGAATGGAAGGGTGATCTGGATCAGGTGGATGATATCCTGGTTATTGGGCTGAAAATTGACTAGTGTCAAGTCAAGCCTATTGTTTTCTGTCGTTATGATGAACTAATTCACTGCCTGTCCCGAACATCGGGAACCGAAGGTAGTAATCCTGCCTGCCGGCAGGTTATTTCAGCATCTGTCTGCCAGGAAATAGATTCCGAGACAGGACATATTTAAGTAGTTACTATAAGCTTGTCTCTTTTATTCGTCTGACCACTCCTGGTTGCAGCCAGTAGATAGACTTATCTTTTTACTTGATCAACTAACAAATAGTGGTCTGACGAGTATCTTCCCAATCATAGTTGCGGCCCATAGATAAACTTATCTTTTCCTGTTTTCGCCACTTTTTGAAATAATTTAGTTTTTGGTTCTGTATCGCCCGTAAATAGGGTGTATTGTTTTTGATCTGGGTGACCCAAATGGCGAAAACAGGGATCATTAAAAAAAGATGTATGGCAGAAAAATAGCTTACACTTGAATTATGCCTGAAAGGCATAAACGTATTAGCATAGGGTGATAAGCCCTATGGACTAAACAGGAACAAATG
>JAYEGO010000470.1:0-2269 GCA_034659155.1 Bacteroidota bacterium
AATTGAAACCCTGAAGGCAATATTTGATTCCATCGGAAGACAACGAATGAACATGGACAAGGGAAAGAAAAAAGAAACCACCCTGGTCAATTCTGCAGTAATTCTTTCAGGACAGGAAATGCCTACCGCTGATGTTGCACTGTTTTCAAGAATGATCTTCCTTCAATTCCACAAATCAGAATATTCACAAGAGGAAAAGAAAAACTATGATCATCTTAAAAAAATGGAAAAAGAAGGTCTTTCTCATCTAACTTCTTCTATTATCGCACACAGGAAATATTTTGAAGAGAACTATTATTCAACCTACGACTCCGTGTTTTCGGACATTTTCTCCGAATTAGAACATGCCGGTATTGAAGACAGGATCCTGAGATCTTTCTGCACCATACTTGCGGCCTTCAAAACAATACATGATAAGCTTTCAATCCCTATTGACTACACTGAACTTCGTTCTATTGCCATCAAGGCCATTACTGACCAAAACTCTCAGATCTCTAAGAGTAATGAAATATCAATGTTCTGGGAAACCATTGAAGCTCTGTTTGATGAAAACATTCTTATTGACAAATGGCACTTCAAGGTTGATTCCTGCTCAGAACTCAGTCTTAAATCAGGGAAGAAAGAATTAACTCCGGCTATTATGGTATTAAAACTAAAATTCTCCACCATCTATAAAGCTTATGCTACTCACTCAAAACGCTCAGGACAATCAGTCTTGCCAAATAGCACCCTCAAATACTACCTCGAAAATAATCCGGCATTTTTAGGAATTGAAAATTCCTCAAAATTTCAACTTAGAGAATTCTCTAACGATGAAGGAAAGTTTATAGAGCAAAAGCAAGTAACAACTGCCTATTGCTTCAATTATAATATGCTTGATATTAACCTGGTCCGTATTGCCGGCGAAGATAATCCATCGGGTTTAGATGAAAATCCATTTTAATAAATCTTTTGCTTATAAAATAAATCAACGTCTGCCATGACAACAAATATAGAACCTACCAAACCTACCAACCTACCTTTTACTTATTATACTGATTACCAGATATATTTATTTAGTTATTGTCTAAATATGGGTAGGTCATGGTAGGTCGAGGTAGGTTTTGGATACAAAAGGTAGGTTTTGGTAGGTTTTTGTTTTTTGCCGGTAGGTCTTTAGTTCTTTCATTATGAGGGTGGTAGGTCGGTAGGTCGGGTAGGTCGTAAAATACACCCTTTACTCACTAAATTATTTTTTTCGTTCTCCGTGATAACTAATAGTCCTTTTAATCACTTCTTCACCAAGCTAATTTTGCAAAACCAATATTAATATATGTCAACATTTACCTGTAAAGTACCGGTTAAATCTTACATCAGGAGTTATCTTGAGAATAATTGTGGTTGTCCTGCAGATCTTTCAGAACTTCCGGAAATTAATGACTTCTTTCTATCATCCTTGAGACGTCCCAGGTATCATCGTGATAACCAATCTAAATGCAACTACACGGGTTCCATTGAGATCATTATTTCCGAAGATGTCTTCAACCGCTTTGGATGGCAGCTTTCCAAAACCGATACTGTCCGGTTTAACCAACGATGTGAAGCCTTCATTAAATTCAACTCCCGTCAGTTTATCATGGCCAATAATGCCCTGGGTGTACCTGTGAGTGAATGTATCCGGCAATTCCAACATCTTTATAATTTCTCTGAGGACTCGTTTTCCTATGAAACCATTAAAAAAGACTTTGACCGTCATGGCACCAAAGCGAGTATAAAACTTATTCGTGACTTTAAAACGGAATTAAATAACATTCTTCTGGAATCTTTGTCGACTTTAGGGACAATAAGTAATTCTTTTAAGGATGAGGCTAATCTGGATGTGAAATCTGAGTCAAGAAATTGAGGGCGTTTATTACAAGCCTCCTGGGGTATCTTAACAAATTCAAAAAGGATAAGAGATCCGAAGATGTATCCTCTGGTGTGCTTCCGGAAGAAGCTACACACTTCGGGGATGCAGCCGATAAGAAGATCTGGATCAAGTATGGAGATCGTTTGCAGCGCTTCTCTACATTTGTTCCTGCTCGATTATAATTCCATTGTTTGTTTCGAAATCACAGGGGTAAGAACTAACCTATTAATAAAAACCGGTAATTTATCGTAAGTAACCATTTCAAAATTTCGATCCCGCTTTGCGGGATTAATATCAAATTTCTAATCCTTCAAGCAACGGACTGAAAAACCGAAGTCCTTATTGTAGTAGTGACGGCCTACCTCATAGTAGTCATAGTAC
>JAYEGO010000471.1:0-2268 GCA_034659155.1 Bacteroidota bacterium
CCTTAAGACAAACGTCTTATTACTCACAGGATCAAGTGCAGTTATTGACACTCTGGAATCCAGGACTTCGTCAAAAACGAAAGAAACTTTTCCATCTAACTATGGTATTGGATTCAGTGTGAGTAAAGGAGAAAAATTCCTTATAGGCATGGATTACAAAGCTACTCAATGGCAAAACTCTACTATACTTAACTCTGACTCCCTTACAAACAGCAACTCTTTGCTATTCGGAATGGAATATACTCCCAGGCCAAGGAATTTTGATTTTTATCCCCTTAGAATACATTATCGTCTGGGAGCCTATTATACCAACTCCTATCTGAAGGTTCACGGGAATCAAATAAATGATTTTGGCATAACTTTTGGAGTTGGACTACCAATAGGTCGGGTAGGCTCGTCATTTAATCTGGCCTTCAATTATGGTCGAAGAGGATCAAAACAGAATAATCTTATCCTTGAAAACCATGGAATGATTACTTTTAGCTTAAGTTTGTATGATATTTGGTTTAGAAAATTCAAATACAATTAAATAAACCCCTTAAAAATGAAAACTGCAAAATTCACCTTAACAGTAGTAATCCTTGCCCTGGCAGTATTTGCCGGGAACTCTCAAAAAGGCTATATAGATGGATCCAAGTATGGCCATGGTGAGGATTCCGTCTTATGTATTAGGAATTATTCGCTTTACAGTGAATACTATAAGCAAAAAAATTACAATGATGCTTTGCCTTATTGGAGATTAGTTTTCAGTGATTGTCCAAAGGTGAGTAAAAATATATACCAGCACGGAGCTAATATGTATAAGTTTTATATTATTCAGGCAAGCAGAAAGAATAATATTGACTTGAAGAATGCCCTTGTAGATACCTTAATGCAAGTATACGATCAAAGAATTAAATGGTATCCTAAAGATAAAGGAAGGGTTTTGGGTTACAAGGCAGCAGACATCCTTAGATTTAAGAATAATGATTTGGCATGTATGAAAAAAGCCTATAGTTTTAGTAGTGAGTCCATAGATATTCGTAAAAACAGCACCCCCAAATCAGTGATTAATACTTATATGCATACAACATTAGTCCTTTTTGATAACAATGATATTACAGATTCCGAAGTTGTTGATAATTATGCAAAAACAATGGCAATCCTGGATGCCCAGCTCGCAAAAACCCCCGATGATGAAGAGCTGGAAGATTTAAAATCATCTATCAGTTCTAATTTTGCCAATAGTGGTGCGGCTTCATGCGAAGCTTTAATTAAGTTATTCTCTCCACAATTTAAGGAAAGTCCCGGGAATGTTGATGTTTTGAAAAAGATAAGCTACTGGCTCAACAGTACAGGATGTACAGAATCGGATCTTTATTTGAATGCTACTATTGCTTTAAACAACATTGAACCCTCAGCAACACTTGCTTATCATATTGCTCAACTTTATGTGAAGCAAAGGAATTATCAGGCTGCAGTTAAATTTTATAAGCAGGCTATAGATCAGGAAACCGAGAATACTTCCAGGTCTAAATACCTGGTTGAGATTGGGTACATTACTCAAAGCGAATATGGAGATCTTCCCCAGGCAAAAAGTTATGCCCTTAAAGCAATTCAAGCTGACCCAAGCTCAGGAAAGCCATATTTGCTTCTTGGCAATATCTATGCCGGAGCCAAAAATTATGGACCTGATGATCTATCGCATAAAGCTGTATTCTGGATATCTGTTGATCAATACAAAAAGGCAAAACAAATGGATTCTGATTTGGCTTCTATTGCCAATGATAGAATTCAGGCATACTCACAATACTTCCCCGATACTGAAATGATCTTCTTCTTTGGATTTAAAGTTGGGGATAGCTATAAGCTTGATGGGTGGATAAATGAATCAACCACTGTAAGGACTAAATAATGAACTGCCTTGCAGCAAAGCTGTTGAGGTATCAAACTCATTTATCCCGATACGCTACGCTCCCGAGAAGTCGGGAGGATTGTTCAACTTACAAATTTCAATTCACTATCCCGAAAAATCGGGACAGGTTGTTTTTGAAATTTGAGTTTCACGAATAAAAACTGGCAATATTACAAGCATTTCAAAAATACCAGGGAAGAGCATAGTAGTTATAATTACCGTAACTGCTATGCTTTTTTTTTCGTGTAAAAAAAATGACCTGGAAATTGTGTACGCGCTTACTTTTAAGGATACTATTCCTGCAATGTCTATATGGAATCTTCAAACAGTTTATACTGATTCAGGTAGAATTAAACTCCAAATTCAGGCTCCCC
>JAYEGO010000472.1:0-2263 GCA_034659155.1 Bacteroidota bacterium
GCTGCTTACGATCTGCTTCACTCAAAGATTGAATCTGCTTCTTTAACTTGTATATATCCATTTTTTATTTGCAATATACAAAATATACGTGATATATTATATATTATAGCGAGTATACTACGTAGTTCTTTGGCTCTGTTATGAAAATAGATATGCGGATAAATAGCCTGTAACCCCCTGCTCCTCATTTTGTTCGGGGACTCCCCCTTGACAGAGAAATGTTTTTAATAATTTATTAATCTATTAAATTTTTATAAAAGGATCTAAATTCTCCTCCTTTTTTTTAAGGAGGAGTACCGCATTCTGATTGAATTAGCTTTGTGGGGAGGCTTCAGAATGTGGGGAGGTGGTTTTTTTATCCAGGTATTGGTTTTAAGCAATAAATTAGTTTATTACTTCTCAACTTCAAAAGCTAATTATTCATTAAGTAGCCATGAAGGAACACAAAGGCTTTTTAAACAAGCCCTTCACTAGCTCAAATCTTCCACTTTCCCGGAAATAATTTCCCATTCATAGAGCAATTGCTCCTGCTTATGTTTCAACTTTTTGTAGGTACTAAAAACATCTTCATTGTCTTCTGTTCCTGTAATGGATTCTGGATTTTCCAGTAATTTGTCAAGATCTTTAATTCTCTTCTCAATCTCTTCAATTTCCTTTTCCTTCCTTACAAGTTCATTACTCACTTTTCTCAGCTCTCTTTGTTGGTTTTTTCGATCCAGGTATTGCTGTTTATTGCTTTTATCCTCTCCATTTTTTTTGTCCTTTTTTAAAAGTTTAGAACTTTTTTCCAATTCATTAAGAGAACCTAATTTTCTTTTCTCCAAAAAATCCTGAATCCCACCCATATATTCTTTTATTTTATGAGCTTTGAATTCATAAACCTTGCTTACAAGACCATCCAGGAAATATCTGTCGTGAGAAACTACAATAAGGGTTCCGCTGTAATCAACCAGTGCTTTTTTAAGAATATCTTTTGATTTAAGATCCAGATGGTTGGTAGGTTCGTCAAGAATAAGTAAAGACACTGGCTTAAGTAATAGTTTTATCAGTGACAACCTTGATCGTTCTCCTCCTGAAAGGACTTTAACCTTTTTGTCAACTTCATCTTTACCAAACAGAAAAGATCCAAGGAGACTTCTTATCCTGGTCCGTATATCCCCAATTGCCACATCATCAATAGTTTCCAGTACACTTTTACTTTCATCCAGTAATTCGTCCTGGTTCTGGGCGTAATAACCGATACTTACATTATGGCCTAAACGCAATTTCCCGGTATAATCAAGTTCATTTACAAGAATCCGGGCCATAGTTGTTTTACCTTCCCCATTCCTGCCCACAAATGCTACTTTTTCACCTCTTTCTAAAATAAAGGATGCTTTGTTTAAAACTTGCCTGGAATCGAAACTCTTACTTAATTCCTCAGCTTCACAAACAATATCCCCGGATCGGGGAGGGGCTGGAAACCTGAAATTTATCTCCCCCTCGTTCTCTTCAATCTCTATCAATTCCAGTTTTTCAAGTTGCTTGATCCTGGATTGCACCTGGTTGGCTTTTGTTGCCTTATACCTGAATCGTTCAATAAATTCCTCGGTTTTTTCAATATGTTTTTGCTGATTGCGGTAAGCCGCCAATAATTGTTCATTACGTTCTTTCCTGAGTGTCAGAAATTTTGAATAGGGTACTTTATAATCATGCAATTGTCCCATGTAGATCTCAACAGTTCTTCTGGTTACCGAATCTAAAAAAATCCTGTCATGCGAAATAAGAATCAACGAACCGGTAAAATTTTGAAGAAACTCTTCCAGCCAGATAATAGATTCAATATCCAGATGGTTGGTAGGTTCATCCAATAAGAGGAAGTCGGGTTTCTTAAGAAGGATCTTGGCAAGTTCAATCCTCATTCTCCAGCCACCACTAAAATTGGAGCAAGGTTCAGAAAGGTTCTCACGATGAAAACCGAGCCCCAAAAGAACCTGTTCGGTTTCTCCATGCATATTAGTCCCACCAAGGAATTCATACCTTTCTGATGCTTCTGAATGCTGATTAATTAATCTTGAATATTCTTTTGTGTCAAAATCACTCCTGCTGTTAAGCTCTTTGCTAAGATTTGCAATTCTTTTTTCAAGAGATAGTGTTTCCTCAAATGCAGTAAGAGTTTCTTCAAGTACAGATTTGGTTGTTTTAAAAATCATTTTTTGAGGAAGGTATCCAATACTCAAACCATTTGGCACATTTACCTTTCCTTCTTCAGGGGTTTCTTTAC
>JAYEGO010000473.1:0-2263 GCA_034659155.1 Bacteroidota bacterium
TTTTCGATTTACAATCCAGGAAGCAAATTTGTCATAAAAGCCTGGCTTATCATTTATCGACTTTGTTTTAAGCTTTTTAACTTTTGGCAGACCAAAAATCATAATCCCTGCCGGTATAAGGGTCATTGAGAACAACATAGCTGCCAATACTCCGAATGCAGTAAATATTCCAAAATATTTAATTGGATAAACCTGTGATGTAAGTAAAGAAATGAAACCTACTGAAGTTGTTATGGAGGTCATTACTATAGGTTTCCACATATTCTGGATCATATCTATAGTTGCTTCTTTTTTAGATGCATCCGGTTTTTTCTGCAGGAATAATTGTAAATGACTATAGAGGTGTATTCCGTCAGCAACCCCAATGGCAATGAGCATTACCGGTATCATTGTAGATACTGCATAAATTGGAACATTCAATAATGCCATCAATCCGAATGCCCATACAGTTGAAAGAAAGACAACCATCATGGTTAATATTGTGCTCTTCACACTTCGAAGCATAATAAAAAGGACTATTGTTATTACCAGCAGAACAATTGGCACCATATTTTTCATATCTGCCGGCCCTAACAGTGCCATTGTTCCTTCTACAATCGGACGACCTGCAACATGAATTTTAATATCATCGGTTTGGAATGAAGCTGTTAATGAAAGAATTTCTCTATAAAACTCCTGTGTAAAAACATCATCCCTTATTTCTGCAATGATCACTGTTACTGTTTCATCAAATGAAACTAAACGGCCAAAGATCATTTCGTTATTTTCAACATTATGCTTTAGTTCATTTAGCTTTTCATCAGACCTGGGTACACGTTTATAAAAAGCTTTTACATCCATACCTTCTTCAGTACCAACAATGTTATCGGCAGTATATAAAGAGGTTACATCTGCCTTTTCAATCTCGTCCATTTTCTGCAATCTCCTGGTAAGCTGTTTTAAGGTATCCAGGGTTGCAGTATTAAATATTCCATTTTGATTTTCAATGGCCACAATAATTCCATCGTTTATCCCAAACCACTCTTCGGCCTGGTCGCTATAAACAAAAGCAGGATGTTCTTGTGGCATATACTTGTCAAGATCTGTCTCCATCCTGGAGTTTTTCTTCATTGCCATAAAAAATATCGCGCTGCTTACAATTGTTACAGCCAGTATTATCCATGGAGTTTTAAGTAGGCTTTTCAGTAAATTTTCCATTATTTATTTGTTAATTCTGTTAAATACTTAATTGCTTTTAAATTTAATCACTTCAGTCATTTTAGTCATTTTAGTCATTTTAGTCACTTTAGTCATTTTGGTCACTTTAGTCATTTTAGTCACTTAATACTTTACATAATACTTCTATCAGCTTACTACCTTCAGTACTTAAATTAAAATTGTGATTATTTAAATCCCATCTTTTAACAAGCAGCCTCAATGAACCCATTGCTATTAAAGCAAGGCTTTTTTTATCAATATCTTTCCTTATGCTATTTTCTGATTGCCCTTCTGAAATAATATTTTCAATCGTTTGTCCATGCAAGTTTAAAATTTCAACAATTTTAATTTTAAGGATTTCTTCATTTTTAAAAATTTCTTCTGAAAATATAACTGAAACCATAGATGGGGTTTCAGAAAATAGCTCAAGCATCTTCGAAAACATAAACCTGATCTTTTCTGTTGCCGTAGCATCATAGCTTCCCATCATTTTTGAAAGCATAATAGCCATCTCTTTAAAATTATTCAGAATGCTTAACAGAATTTCTGTTTTGCTTTCAAAATGCCTGTATATTCCCGGTTCAGATATACCTATAGCTTTTGAAAGATTTTTTATGGTTAAGCCCTGTATACCTTTTTCATCAATAATATTAATTGATTCTGAAATTATTTGTTCTTGCCTTTCTGAAAACACTTTAATGAATGTTAGTTAGTATTCGCTCGCAAAGATAAATCAATTTATTTTACTTCCAAATTTTTTTATCAAATTAGTCTTTTAACACGCTTTATTCATACAAAAGTGAAGCGCATTGTATGAACTGGAACGAAGTGGAGCTCGACAAAGTCAATGTGCGAAGGATAGTGGGAAACAAAGCGGGAACCGACCAACGGGAGCTCACGAAGTAAATCGTGGAAAATGTATGCATTTGCCCGGTTAATTAGTTTTATTCGTGAAACTCAATTTTCAAAAACATAGTGCATTGAAATTTGTAAGTTGAACGCCTACCTGCCGGCAGGCAGGAATCCCGATAGTGTAGCGTATCGGGATAAATGAGTATAATACTCC
>JAYEGO010000474.1:0-2260 GCA_034659155.1 Bacteroidota bacterium
TGCAGGTATTGGATTTATTGCTCTTTTTGGAATTGCCGTGCTCAATGGAATTATTTTGATTGAACATTTAAAAGATTTAAAACAAAAAGGAATGACCGATATGCGAGAACTTATTTTTAAAGGTACTAAAGATCGCTTACGTCCGGTAATGCTTACGGCCGCAGCAGCAGCAATGGGCTTTTTGCCTATGGCAATATCTACAGGTGCCGGGGCAGAAGTACAACGTCCTCTAGCTACCGTTGTTATTGGAGGCTTAATAACTTCTACTATGCTTACAATGATTGCATTACCTTTGCTTTTTGAGATATTTTATAATGTTAAAGGCATTAAACTTTGGCCATTGAAGTTTATAAGGTCGAAAACAACCTTCATTGGTTTAATTTTGATCCTTTCAACATTCACTTCTTTTGGACAAACTAAAGAGATGAGTATGCAAGATGCTATTCAATTAGCAATTCAAAACAATAAAGAACTTAATGCCTATGCTCTGAAAGTAAAAGAAAGCGAAGCTCTTAAACCAACATCATTTTCAATTGACAAAACACTGATTTTCTATGGTTACGACCAAAATAATATTGCAGAAAACGGCTATCCTCTGAAAATATTTGGGCTTGAGCAAAATTTCAATTTCCCTACAGTATATACAGCCCAAAGTGAAGTGAATAAGAAAAATATTTCAATTGCAGAAGTTGAATTGTTACGGAAAAAACATATGCTTACTAAAAATGTTTCACAAACATACGGTGAAATTCAGTATCTGTTGAATAAGCAAAATATTTATAGGGAAATTGACAGCTTGTATCGAAATTTTAACAACAATGCAGAATTCCAATATAAACAAGGTGACATTAGTCATCTTGATTTGCTGAATTCTAGAGCAAAAGGACAGCAAATAATCATTACAGTGAATCAAATAGAATCAAATCTGGAAATTGCTTATCAGAAATTACAAACCCTTATACAATATGATAGTGCTTTTGTTGTACCACTGCAAAATATAACTTTAATACCCATTAACGAAAACAATTTAGAGTCAAGTTCAGGTGTGGAGATTATGAGAATGCAAACAGAATATCAAAATGCCACGCTCAAGCTTCAACGCAATCGTCTGCTACCGGATTTTTCATTAAGTTATTTTATTGGAACAAATCAATATGCAGGAGCGAAAAACTATGAGGGCTTTCAATTTGGATTGATGCTTCCCATATTTTTTGGAGAGCAAAAAGCCAGAATAAAAGCTAATAAAATTACAATAAGCATTAACGAGAATTTGTACGAACATTATCTGTCAACCACTAAAGCAAAATATGCCGAACTGAAGAGTGAACTTATAAAATATCAAAAATCATTAGATTTTTATAACTCTACAGGAAAACAATTGAGTGAAGAAATCATTCGCTCCTCCCAAAAAAATTATCAAATGGGCGAAATAAATTTCTTTCAGTTTGTGTTAAGTATTGAAAATGCCCTGGCGTTAAGCATAGATTATTTAGAAAATGTTTCGAAGTACAATAAAGTTGCTCTGGAAATTAATTATTTAACCAAGTAAACAAATAAATACAATGAGACGATATAATTTTATTAAGCTTATATATATAATAATGGTTTTTATCACATTCGGGTGTGCTAAAACTTCAAAAACCGGTGAAAATGTTGCAAGTGAAGCGGATCATCTCATTCAAATTACGCAAAAACAATTTGAATCTGACAGCATGAAAATTAGCGAAATAACCATTCAGAATTTTGAAGATGATATTCAATGCAATGGATATATTACCGCTCCGGTAAATGGGATGGCACAAATCAGTCCCAAAATATCCGGAATAGTTGAAACTATAAATTGTTCCATGGGCGATTATGTAAAAAAAGGTCAGATTTTATGTACACTTTCCTCCAATGAGCTTATTATTCTTCAACAAGATCTTGCAGAAACTTCCGCTATACTCAAGCGATTAAAGGCTGATTATGAAAGGAGTAAAGCTCTTTTTAATGAAAAAATTGGATCAGAAAAAGAATTTATTGCTATAGAAACCGAATATAAAGCCATGATGGCAAAACATCAATCAATAAAATTGCAATTGAGACTTTTAAATCTAAATGTTTCTAAAGTTGAAGCTGGAGAATTATATTCTATATTTTCAATAACTGCCCCTATAGATGGATATATTACAAACCTCAATATAATGCTAGGACAATTTATTGAGCAACAAAAAAGTCTTATAAAGATTATTGATGTTAATCAATTGCAACTTCAACTTTC
>JAYEGO010000475.1:0-9349 GCA_034659155.1 Bacteroidota bacterium
AATAATCCCTAAAAAATCCTGCTTTCTTAAGGAGTGCAAGAAAATAAAAAGGTCCATTCGCCGTAGGCGGATGGGGTTTTTGAGTTTTGCAGGGGGTCCCGGAATGGGATCTTGAGCAAAGCGAAAAATCCCTTTGTTGCTTACTATTAATAAACTGAAAGTTAAATTCGCAGCAAGCGGATGGGGTTTTTGAGTTTTGCAGGGAGCTCCGGAATGGGATCATGAGGTGTAGCGAAAGACATGGTGGTTGAAATAAGACCGCCTCCACCTCATTTCACCTGGTATCTTCCCATCTATATTTCCCTCTACGAAGAGGCCAGGGGTGGGTTAAGAACCACCTCCCCCTCGCTACCGCTCAGGGACTCCTCCTTGAAAAAAGGAGGAGAATTAACCCTCTCTTTTTCACTCTGCTACTTTCCCTAAGGGGAGAATTAAAAGGAGGAGAATTAACCCTCTCCTTTTCACTCTGCTACTTTCCCTAAGGGGAGAATTAAGATAAATATCATCAAAATGCCCCAGGGCCTACCACAGCCCATCTACCGGACACTGCCATGTTTCCGATATATATAGTTACACATCCTAATATAATCATAGATTAGACTGCCTCCCTTACAACCATGAACCCAATAAGCCTAGGCATAATCTTAAAAGAAACGTACTGTAGATCGACTCTCCGAGTCGATTATGTTTAACATAAACTTTAAACTATCAAAAGTTAATTTTTATTAAATTTGAAAAATTAATAATATGACTACTAAAAATATCAAATTAGATAATAACTAAATTAATACTATGTATTTATTCTTCGACACTGAAACAACAGGATTGCCCAAAACTGGAAAGCACCTGTAACAGATACCAACAACTGGACCAGGATGGTACAAATGGCCCACTTTATCAGAATTACACCAAATATTATTCGGAAAAGATTTCCAGGAAGCACACAATGCTGCAGTTGATATAAATGCTACAGCAAATTGTTTCTGGGAGTTAAGGCGAAGAGGGATTTTATAAATAGATTCTTAATACTTTCAAAATGGAAGAAATCAATTATTTATTAAGGTAACTGCTTAAGCCACGCACTCAAAAATACATCCTGAATAATATAACAGTCTGTTTCTCTGACAACCAGTTCCTTATTCATGAGTACGTCCAGTGCTGATTTTACAGAGCTAGGACTTTTTAATCCATGTTTGGCAATGAAATTGCCTGCCAATGGTTGAGTTAAATTTTCTTCCAATGCTATAGCAACTAACAAGCTATATTGATTCCTGGTTAAGAGATTTCTGTAATTATAGAAAATAAACTCCCGCTCCCTCAATATCTCCAACCACAACGAATCTATTGTTTTTATAGTAATTCTGCCAGGACTAAAACTGAACAAACGATTACATAGATACTGTACGTAAAAGGTGTGATTTCGTGACAGGCTCAATATCTTGTCCAACAGATTGTTATCCAGTATTTTGCCAGCCATTTGAAAGTGCCGATAGATAAAACGCTTGTACTTATCAGGACTTATTGGTGCAAGATGAAGCATATCGGTACTTTGGTAAAAGGGGCGATTATGTTGACCGAATATTGATGACAAAAGATGCTTGTGACTACCAGAAAAAATCCATGTAGCATTATTAATTGACTGTATCTTGCTCCTCAAGAGTGCTTCCACGTTTTTTTCAGGGTAATTAACAATCTGCTGAAATTCATCCAGGGCTATTAACAGATTCATTTTTTGGTTTCCAAGGACATTAAATATCTCGTCCAATGTATGATTCATTTCTTCTTCAGACCTAAAATCAAAACTTAACAATGGCTGACCAGATAAACCATCGTATTTAATTACGGGCCTGACAGATTTAAAAATGCCTCCCACTTTTTCAATAAAACTCCCCTTACCAACTGATAGTTCTTTGGTTAGTATCGCACCAAGTGCCTGTATAAAGCCGTTAAGATCAACTGTTGGCATGATATCCAGATAATGAACAGACACAGATTTTTCAGATCGCACCTTATAAAATACATGATGGATTAAACCTGTTTTCCCCATTCTTCGCAGAGATGTCAAAGTGACATTTCTCTTTGATTTACATGCCTCCAGCAAGCTTTCTGTTTCATCCACCCTGTCGCAAAAGTATTTAGGTGAATAGTAAGCACTTATTAAAAATGGATTAGATGGTTTCATATTAATTAGTATTACGTATTTTTCGTAACGTTTTATTCGTAATGCAATTTACGCAATTTATTTTTAATACTAAAATGACTAACTTTAAAACAAATCATTTCAAAAAAATAGAATGCCACGCAATAAAGAAGCCCTTATCCGGTACCGGGTAATCAACCGCTGTCTCATTGGCGGGAAAATTGTATCTAAAGAAAAACTCATGCAGGCCTGTGAGGATGCACTTGATATTCATCCCCTGGGGGAAAGAACCCTGGATGGAGACATTCATGATATGCGCTATGACAACAGACTTGCCTATAATGCACCTATAAAATTTGACCGCCTGAAAGGGGGTTACTTTTACGAGGACCCTGATTATTCTGTAGACAAGATTCCCCTGAATGAAGAAGAGCTGGAAAACCTGGTTTTTGCTTCCACTATACTCGATCAATTTAAGTACCTGGATATCTTTTCAGGCTTTACCGGAACGGTGCAAAAAATTATTGATGCGGTAAATATTCGCCGTATGAAAAAGGAAGCACCTGATTATGACTTCATTGATTTTGAGAAAGTCCCATATATTAAAGGAAGTCAGTTCCTCCAAAAGCTAATTGAAGCCATTCGTGGCAACACTGTAATACTTCTTCGCTACCAGCCTTTTTATGAAGACAAACCATACCTGGTACATCTTCACCCTTACTTGTTGAAGGAATACCGCAATCGCTGGTATGTAATTGGTCTGAATGAAGAGGTAAAAGAAATAAGAACATACGGACTCGATAGAATTCAGCTGATTGAATATACCGATATGGAATACATTCCGAAAGATTTCGGAGCTTCTGAATATTTTAAAAATACTGTTGGGGTGATCTCTCCCCCGGGGCCGCCCCCGGAAATATATTTGGAAGTCCTGAAGCCTCAATCTTCATACCTGATCACCAAAGCTTTGCATGAGAGCCAGCAAATAGTGGAAGAGAATGATGAAAAAGTAATCTTCAGGTTAAAAGTACACCCTACCTATGAATTTAAGGTGCTGATACTGGGATTGGGGAATGATGCCAGAATTCTGAAACCAAAAAGCCTTAGAGATGATGTTGCCAGAACTTTGAGGTTGGCGTTGAGGGAATACAGTCAAGGTTGAAGGTTGAAGGTTGAAGGTTGAAGGTAAATTACTTCTCTGCCTTCGGTAGATTGCAAAATTCCTGTTTTTTGAACCCTGAACTGTCTTGAACTCTTAAATCTTTATAGCTCCACCTGCAGGTTATGCAGTTTGTAAAAGTAGCCCTTTTTGGCCAGTAGTTCTTTATGTTTTCCGCTTTCCACAATTTCACCTTCATGGATCACACAAATCATATCGGCATTTTTAATGGTAGATAGACGGTGGGCAATAACAAGGATAGTACGGTTCTCCTTCAGTTTTTCAATGGCATCCTGCACAAGTCTCTCCGATTCGGTATCAAGGCTAGAGGTAGCTTCATCAAAAATCAATATTGGGGGATCTTTAAGCAGTGCCCGGGCAATACTCAACCTTTGCTTCTGTCCACCAGAAAGCTTTGCACCACGTTCACCTATATTAGACTCATACCCATCAGGTGTTTCCATAATAAAATCATGTGCATTGGCTGCCCTGGCAGCATTGATCACAGCATCTCTTCGCGAACCATTCACCCCAAATGCAATATTATTGTAAAAGGAATCATTAAACAAGATGGGCTCCTGGTTTACTATTCCCATCAGATTCCTGAGATCTGCAATTTTATATTGCTTTATTGGAATTCCGTCCAGTAAAACCTCTCCTGCCCCGGGATCAATAAAGCGGGGAACCAGGTCTGCAAGAGTTGATTTTCCACCACCGGACTGGCCTACCAGGGCAATAGTCTGGCCTCGTTTCACCTTAAGATTTATTTTCTTCAACACCGGTTCAGTATTATAACGGAAATCAACATTCCTGAATTCAATAGAATCTTTAAACTCAAAAATCGAAACCGGGTTCTCCACATCCTTAATGGTCTCTTCCGCAGAAAAAATGTAATTGATACGATCCATTGATGCCAGACCCTTCTGAATATTAAAATAAGCAGTAGAAACACTTTTAGCAGGAACTATTACCTGTGAGAATATTATAATATAGGCTATGAATAGCTCCGAAGAAAGGTCTGAATTGCCACTTAAAACAAGGTTCCCGCCATAAAACATAAGCACCATCATCACTGAAGTGGAGAGAAACTCACTCAGGGGATTTGCCAGGTAGCGCCGGCGATGTACTTTCTTTTGTAAGCGTGCAAAAGTATTGTTTGTCCTCCCAAAAACACCTTCGAAATGCTCTTCTGCATTAAAAGCTTTGATGATCCTCAGCCCTGTAAGAGTTTCCTCAATCACCGAAATTAAGATCCCCATTTTTTTCCGGCCCTTAAAAGCAGTTGTTTTTAACTTCTTACCTATTCTTCCAATCAAAATACCACTTACAGGTAATAAAACAAGGGCAACCAAGCTTAGCTTTACATTTATTACAAACATGGAAGTCAGGAAAATAAGTATAGTTATAGGATCCCGGAATACCATTTCCAATGAACTCATAATAGAAACCTCCACCTCCTTCACGTCGGTGGATATCCTGGAAATCACATCTCCTTTTCGCGCTTCTGTATAATAGGAAAGCGGTAGTTTCAGTATCTTCCTGTAGATATCATTCCTGATGTCTTTTTCCACCCCTGTTCGAACCGGTGCAATAAAATGGTTTGCCAGATACCGGAAACTGGCTTTCAGAAAAGTTACAGCAATGACTCCTATACTAACGTACAGCAATGCTTCTCCCTTTCCATAGTTTGTAATTAAATAACTGATCAGGTAATTCAGGTTATTTCCTAATGAGTCTTTGGTCAACTCAAGCGGGACTTTTTCCAGTACCAGGCTTTGCGTATCAAAAAGAATCCGGAGGAAAGGCACAGTCATGGTAAACGAGAACAATGCAAAGAGGGCAGAAAATATATTGAATATCACATTCAGCGATGCCTTAAACCAATAGGGAACAATATATTTTAATACTTTAAAGAATTCTCTCATCCTCTATACATAGAAGTTATATACTTTCAAAATCGTTGTAGTGTCTTAAAACCTATCCCTGATTCCCGTATAATTAGTAGGTGTAATTTTAAGAATTTCTTTTTTTATTTCCTGTGGAATATCCAGATCATTTACAAAATCGTGAATGGATCCTTCTGATATAATTTCATTTTTCCTGGTAAGATCACGCAGTTTTTCATAAGGATTTGGGTAGCCTTCTCTTCGCAGAATTGTTTGAATTGCCTCTGCAACCACATTCCAGTTCCCCTCCAGATCCTTTTTCAAACCATCTTCATTCAGAATCAACTTATTCAGTCCCTTAAGGCTCGACTTTATACCAAGTAGCATATGAGCCACCGGAAGACCAATATTTCGCAATACAGTGGAGTCTGTAAGATCTCTCTGAAGCCTGGAAACAGGAAGCTTTGAAGAAAGAAATTCAAAAATAGCTATCGCAAAACCCAGGTTTCCCTCAGAATTCTCAAAATCTATTGGATTTACCTTATGGGGCATGGCTGATGAACCTACTTCTCCCTCACGTATCTTCTGTTTAAAGTAATCCATGGAAATATAGGTCCATAAATCCCGGTTCAAATCTATGAGTATGGTGCAGATTCTTTTTAAGTTATCAAAAGAAGCAGCAAGAAAATCATAATGTTCAATTTGTGTGGTAGTACGGGAACGCTTAAGATCCAGGCTCTTTGACAAAAACCCATCTCCAAAAGCTGGCCAGTCTATATTTGGATAAGCAACATGGTGTGCATTGAAATTTCCGGTAGCACCACCAAATTTACCGGTCCTGGGTATGGCATTAAAGCTTTTCATCTGTTGCTCCAGCCTCTCCACAAAAACGCCAAGCTCCTTCCCAAGCCGGGTCGGAGAGGCAGGCTGGCCATGTGTTCTTGCAAGCATAGTTACTTCTCGCCATTCAGTAGAAAGATCTATGAGCTTTGCCACAAGCTTATCCATATTCGGAAAAAGAATTTCGTCAATGGCATCATAAAATAGCCTGGGAACAGCAGTATTATTAATATCCTGGGAGGTTAATCCAAAATGAATAAACTCTTTATACTCTGACAGACTAAGAGCTTCAAATTCCTCCTTAAGAAAATATTCAACCGCTTTAATATCATGATTGGTCACTTCTTCAATTTTCTTCATTCTCACGGCCGAATCCTCATTAAAATTCTGGTATAGCTCTCTCAATCTGTCGTAATCTCCCGCTGGAACAGATGCTAATTGAGGGAGTGGAATCTGACAAAGGGCTATAAAATATTCAACCTCCACCTTGAGCCGATAGCGAAATAAGGAAGCTTCGGAAAAATAATCTGATAACTCCTTTAGCTTATTCCTATATCTCCCATCAACAGGTGATATCGCATGTAAATAAGCAGAATTCATAAACCTTATTTAAATCCTCCTTCGCGTTCCGCTTCGGCGGACGAGAATGAAGTGGTTAATTTCCCCGGGATTGCTCCGGTAACAAGGGTCCAATACTTGCCCCAGGGTTAATACCATTTATTACGCAAAACAAAGGTATGCATATTTAGCGGCAATTTATAATAATTATATAGGACAGCGGGGCTATTATTTTTTGCCACCAAGGCACCAAGACACTAAGCTTCACCAAGTTCATTTCCATCGCCTTTAAATTTTCATTTGTGTTTCCTGGTACTTGTAGCTGTCATGCTGAAGTAACGAACACATTAATTAAAATCTATGATTATGTTGAACTCTTTGCTGTATGATATAACTAGCAATTGTATAATCTAGAATCTACTGATAAATTGCTATGACAGGCGCAGTACGGGGCGGTTAAAAACAAACTCAAAAAATGATCTCTGAAGAAGCTTGATAAAAAGCAATTAATGGGGTCATTTTAAATTATCACCTCATTCATATTATTAAACTCATTTTTTGTATTTTAGTATGCTCAAAAAATCTAATACAATCAATCTGCATTTCGGCAAATAATGGACACAATATATCGCATTTCAGCTGTTTCATACCTGAATACCATGCCATTTTTATATGGTTTACGTAATCACAAAGTTATGAATCAGATAGAACTTGTCCTGGATCACCCCGCCAGGTGTGCAGAGAAACTCCTGAGTAATGAAGCTGACATAGGCCTGGTTCCGGTTGCCGTTTTGCCAGAAATGAACAATCCTGAAATTATTTCTGATTATTGTCTTGGAGCCAGGGGGCCGGTACATTCGGTGATTCTATACAGCGATGTAAAACTCCACGAAATAGAAAGCATAAAACTGGATTACCAATCTCGCACCTCGGTGAATCTGGCCCGGATACTGGCAGCAAGGTATTGGAAAATCAAGCCAAACTGGACTCCTGCAGCTTTTGGCTTTGAGAATAATTCCCTCAACAGTAAGGAAGCATGCCTCATTATTGGGGACAGATCTTTTGGGATGAGAAAAAAGCACCCCTACGTTTGGGACCTATCTGAAGAATGGTGGAACTTTACAGGTTTGCCATTTGTATTTGCAACCTGGACAGCAAATAAACAAATTGATAAAGAGTTTCTTAAGTCTTTTAATGAAGCCCTCAGATACGGCGTTTCACACATCCGTGAGGCGGTGGATAAGGCACCAGAAAATACAGCCCTTGGCCGGATAGAATTATTTCATTACTTAAGTGAAGATATGAGCTATCCCCTGGATAATGAGAAAAAAGAGGGGCTAAATCGTTTTATTAAAGAACTAAAGAATTTGAACATAACTTGAAATTCCATAAATTTAATCTGAATTAAAACTGCGTCAAGCACTTCATAGTTTATACTTTCAACTCTAAAAATGAAACCAAAAATGTCAAGATATTTCCTAACTATTTTAAGTGTCCTTGCTATGATTACTTTGCAATCTCCTGCCTTTGGACAAGCAGACAGTAGCAACCAAAAAACCCTGGTATATAAATTTGATATCAAAGAGGAAATTGCAAAACCGGTATGGCGAAGTACCAAAGAAAGCTTTGAGGAGGCAAACAATATGGGTGCTGAAGTTATAATAATACATATGAATACTTATGGGGGTCAGGTTACTTTTGCTGATTCTATTCGCACCAAAATCCTAAACTCAAAAACACCGGTATATGTGTTCATAGATAATAATGCAGCCTCAGCCGGAGCATTGATCTCAATTGCTTGTGACAGGATTTATATGAGACCGGGGTCCAACATTGGGGCTGCCACCGTTGTAAATCAATCCGGGGAGCAGGTTCCTGATAAATACCAGTCATTTATGAGATCTACCATGAGGGCTACAGCCGAAGCACATGGAAAAGATACAAGCATTGTGAATGGAGACACCCTGATTAGCTGGTATCGTGACCCTTCTATTGCGGAAGCTATGGTTGATCCATCCATCTATGTTAAAAATGTAAGTGATACAGGTAAAGTTCTTACCCTTACTGCAGATGAGGCAATAAGAGTTGGTTTTTGTGAGGGACAGGCTGAAAGTATTAGTGAAGTTCTGGAAATGGCAGGAGTTGAAAACTACGAACTCCGACAATACCAGCCCACCACCCTCGATAAAATCATTCTCTTTTTAATAAGCCCTATAATATCCGGACTTCTGATAATGGTTATTGTTGGTGGAATTTATTATGAGTTACAATCTCCAGGCATTGGCTTTCCTATTGCTGCGGCGGTGTTTGCGGCAATTCTATATTTCGCCCCTCTCTACCTTGAAGGTCTTGCCGAAAACTGGGAATTGCTTCTTTTTATTGTTGGCCTTATATTAATTGCCGTAGAAGTATTTGCAATACCCGGCTTCGGTATAGCCGGAATTCTGGGAATCATTTTTATGATGACAGGGCTTACCCTGAGCCTTATAGATAATATAGTATTTGAAATCGACTCTGTACTGGCAATTGAATCCCTGGTTAAAGCACTATTTGTAGTACTCCTATCTGTTTTTTTATCTATTAGCATATCTCTTATTGCTTCAAAAGGAATTTTTGGTTCCCGGAAATTAAAATTTGCCCTTTACTCCACACAAGAAAAATCCGAGGGATATGTTGGAGTTGATGCTGCCAGACAAAATGAAAATGTAGGAAAAACCGGAATGGCTGTAACTATATTACGACCGGCAGGAAAGGTGGAAATTGATA
>JAYEGO010000476.1:0-9348 GCA_034659155.1 Bacteroidota bacterium
TATATGTCAAAAGGAAAGCGTGACAACATCAATCATGAGGCTCATATTACCGGTGCTATTTTTGGATTTATTTACCCCCTTTTTGTTGATCCGTCTCTAATAAAGTCATTCTTCAGCCAGTTGAATGTTTTTTGATATACTTGCGGCTGGCATAAATAAGAACCCGCTTCCCTTCAGTTTCGCCAGTGTTAATTATAAAAATATAATACTAAAATTACCATCTTAAGCCAAGAGGGGTGGCTCGAGTACCGGAGAGTCGGGGTGGTATATTTCAATTCATATCCGGATTCTCAGGAAAACTGGTCCACAACTTATATTTACTTCCCAGCTTTGAAAGTGTCTCCTGCCAGATACTTTCCGACCGCGTTCCCATGATCCTGTTGGTGTCCATATCCGCAATCACCCAGGAATTCGCAGAAATTTCATTTTCCAGTTGCCTTGGAGCCCAGCCTGAATAGCCCACAAAAAACCTTATCTTATCATTGCTGATCAGTCCTGAGGACAAAAGATCCTTGATTGTAGTAAAATCTCCACCCCAGTATATATTCTTATACACCTGAACACTCTCCGGGATCATTTCTCCCAGGGTATGAATGTAGTGAACCGAATCGGTACCTACGGGTCCTCCTATCGAAACTGGTGATTCAACATCAGGAAAACCCTTTACTACCTCTTTCATCTCCACATTTACCGGTTTGTTGAGAACAAAACCAACCGAGCCATCCTTATTATGCTCAGTGAGAAATACCACAGATCGTTTAAAATACTGATCCCCTAGAAATGGCTCAGATATAAGTATCCTTCCTTTTTTTGGCTTTGAGAACTTTGGGTCTATCGAAAAAAAATCAAAATCCAGGCTCATTGAAAAATGTATCTGATTATCAGCTAAAGATAAACAATAGAACGGGAAAAAATCCAATTCCGTGCAATTGTATAACGAAGTAAAATTGACATTTATTTGATTTATATAAAAATGAATCATGTAAAATCAGTAGTCATACCATGGTCATTCAATGGTCATTCAATGGTCATATAATTGTTTAGGCTTCGTAGTTTAAGACAGTTCCGGGTTTACCGGAAGATCTTAGCGACATTATTCCATTATTCCACTCTTCCAGCATTCCATTGTTCCAGCATAAATTCGTACATTTGCACAAATTATATCAAATATGACCAGACAAGTAATTGCTATATTAAGTTTTGCTCTCCTTGTAGCATTTTCGTCCTGCACAACAAATAAACAACTTACATATCTTCAAAATGTAGATTCCTTGCCTCAAGGTTCAGTTTATTACAAACAAGCTGTTGAATATCGCATTCAAAATGAAGATATACTATATATCAGGGTGATCAGCCTGAATGATGAGATCAACACAATGATCAATACCTTTTCAAGCCAGACTAATATGAACCAGTTCCAGAATGAGATCAGCCTGTATCTTTATGGTTATTCTGTGAATGACTCCGGATATGTAGATGTTCCTTATATCGGAAACGTAAACGTTCTTGGGTTAACCCTGGAGGAAGCAAAACAGATAATTAAGGAGAGAGTTGAAAAGTCTGTCCGAAATGCCACGGTTATTGTAAAACTTGTAAGTTTTAAGTTTTCTGTATTAGGAGAAGTTCAAAGGCCTGGTGTGTATAAGAATTACAACAACCAGCTTACAATTCTTGAAGCTTTAAGTATGGCAGGAGACATAACAGACTATGGAGACCGCTTTGAAGTGCTTGTAGTAAGACCAACCAAAGATGATACAAAAACTTACCGGGTTGACCTGACCGATAAAAGTCTTTTGAGTTCTGAAGCTTTTTTCCTCCTGCCCAATGATGTAGTTTATGTTCAACCTATAAAATCTAAGTCTTTCAGGATAAATATTCCTACAATGACACTTGCTTTAACAAGCATTTCTACCCTGATACTGGTACTTAGTTTTATTAAATAATATTTGATGGAAAACAGTGAAAACATATATTTTCAGGAAGAGAATATTGACATTAAAAAATTCCTGATGCGTATCCTGGGAAACTGGTACTGGTTTGCCATTTCCCTCTTTATTACCATTACCGTTGCCTACCTTGTAAACCGGTATTCTGAACCTATCTATAGTGTTACCTCCACAATTATCGTCAGGGATGATGAAAAAGGAAAAGGTCTTTCAGGTGCAGAACAAATGATTGAGGGAATGGAAATGTTCAGAAGTCGTAAGAATATTTACAATGAAATGGGAATTCTTCAATCTTATGAGCTTACCAATCGTACACTCAAAGAACTTAAAGATTTTGAGATCACTTACATCAATGTGGGAAGAAGAGGGATCAAAGAATCGAAACTCTACAATCGTTCTCCATTTATTGTAAATTTCGATACTTCCTTTACTCAAAGGAGAGCTTATCCGATTAATGTCACCCTGCTATCCAATGAAAAATATCTCCTTGAAATTGATGAGGAGATGGATATCCAGAGGGAAATGAAATATGGTGAACAATTTATTCATGAAGCTTTTAATTTTAATATAGAATTAAGAGACCCTGAAAGTTTTGAAACCAGGGAAAAAGCATCGAATAAGTATTATTTTATTATTAACGATTTTAATTCTCTGACAAATGCTTACAAAGGAAAATTGAGCATCACCGTAAATGATAAAAAAGGCTCCATACTTATTCTTACTACCCAGGGTTATGTAGCCCAGCAGGAGGCAGATTTCCTGAATAAACTTGGTGAGATCTATATACTGTCAGGCCTGGAACAAAAAAACAAGACAGCAGAAAACACCATTGAATTCATTGACTCCCAGCTACAGGATATTGCTCATGAATTGTGGATTGCAGAAAACAATTTGCAGGAATTCAGAACCGAGAACCAGGTCATTGATATCAGCAAGGAGGGACAGATGATTTTTGAAAAATTCGAAACCTACCAGACTCAAAAGAACACCCTGGATATCAGTCTTAAGTATTATGACTACCTGCTTGAATATATAAAGGAAAAAAGTAGTTTTACTGATATTGTAGCTCCTTCGATAATGGGTGTTAATGATCCCATTCTCACTGCTACACTTGTTAAACTGGGCCAATTAAATACAGACAAAACAAACCTGGAGTTTACAGTAACTGAATCCAGTCCCTCTATCGAGCTTCTGAATACTCAAATCGATGCTGCAAAAAACGAACTTATAGAAAACCTCAACAGTTTGATCAAGTCCACCAATATTACCCTTGATGAAATAAATATTAATATTAAGCAGGTTGAGGAACAACTCAAAATCTTACCTGTAACAGAAAGAGAACTTATTCAAATACAGAGATTATTTAATCTGAACAATCAAATTTACAATTACTTGCTTGAAAAAAGGGCTGAGTCGGGTATTGCAAAGGCTGCCAACATCCCTGACAACAGGTTACTGGATCAGGCAAGGCCAGAAAATGCTACAAAAGTAAGTCCCAAGAACTCATTAAATTACATGGTAGCTCTGGTTCTTGGAGGCATGATCCCCATCATTATCATCCTACTTCTGGATTTTTTCAACAATAAGATCATTGATAAGAAAGACATTGAGAATCTGACAAAAGTCCCGGTTTTGGGCGGTATTGGTCATAACAATACCGAGAATGACACACCGGTATATTCTAACCCCAAATCTTCTATTGCAGAATCATTCCGGTCACTCAGGACTAACATTCAGTATGTTCTTCCTGATGAGGACACCAAGATAGTACTTGTGTCTTCAACTATAAGCGGTGAAGGAAAGACCTTTTGTGCCAGCAATCTGGCTGCAATTACAGCCATGACCGGTAAGAAAACTCTCCTGGTGGGTCTGGATTTGAGAAAGCCTAAACTCCATAAGGATTTTAACATGAAGAATGACATTGGTGTCAGCACATTTCTGATTTCCAGGAATTCTTTTGAGGAAATAATCCAGCCTACCCACATTGAAAATCTTTTCATTGCCACATCCGGACCTGTTCCTCCTAATCCTGCAGAACTCCTTGATAGCAGTAAAATGGAAAAATTTATGAAACAGGCAAGACAAGATTTCGATTTTATCGTACTTGATTCTCCTCCAGTTGCAATTGTTACCGATCCCATCCTTATCAGTAAACATGCCGACAGTAATATTTTTGTGGTGCGCCAGAACTATACAAATAAAAATGTTGGGCAGTTATTGGATGACTTACAGCAGAAACTGAAGATGAAGAAACTGGGAATTCTGGTAAATGATATCAAAATGAGCAGGTATTATGGCTACGGTTATGGCTATGGTTATGGCTATGGTTATGGCTACGGCTATGGATATGGTTACGGGCAGGGCTATTACGGAGAGGATGAGGATAAAAACATTCCACAACAAGTAGTGTCAAAACTTTTCCGTAAACGTAAATCCTGATATTGGTGTCGTGCGAATAAATCCCCTCTTACAGAAAAAACAGAATTGATGAAAAGCAAAGAACCGGGACTTATACCATCACTCCTTCCTCTTGTATTCCTTATCATTATCCTCTCTTTTAATGTTAAGTTTTTTGGAGATGACACCCTTGCTGGTTCAAACCAGATGGCCCTGATCTTTGCCGCAGCTCTTGCTGCTATTATTGCAAGTATTTATGGCTTTAAATGGGTGAAATTGAGGGATGGGGTTGTGAAAAGCATAGGTTCTGCCATGCCCTCCATATTGATCTTGTTCTTAATAGGGTCCCTGGCAGGTACATGGATGATTAGTGGAGTTATTCCAAGCCTTATCTATTATGGACTGAAACTCTTAAACCCCACAATCTTTTTATTTGCCTCCGTTATTATCAGTGCACTGGTATCTATAGCCACAGGAAGTTCCTGGTCTACCGTTGCAACTATTGGTATTGCATTGCTGGGTATTGGGAAGGCCCTTGGCATTAGCGAAGGAATTGTTGCCGGCGCAATCATTTCCGGGGCCTATTTTGGCGATAAGATGTCACCTATGTCTGACACCACCAACCTGGCACCAGCAATGGCCGGTACTGACTTGTTTACCCATATCCGTTACATGGTTTATACCACCTTTCCATCCATAGTAATCACTCTGGTAATATTCCTGATTATGGGGTTTACTCTTGACATGGATGGAAACTCATCACAAGTTGAAGAGGTATTGCTTATTCTGGAACAAAATTTCAACATCAATCCTCTCTTGTTCCTGGTTCCGGCATTTCTTATATTCATCATTGTTAAAAAAGTTTCACCTGTTCCCGCCCTTTTAGCAGCAGCTGTACTGGGAGGAGTATTTGCAATTATCTTTCAGCCGGAGATTATCCGGACTGTTTCAGGGATATCTGATAATTACCTGAAAGCCTCTTACATTGCGGTTATTAAATCTATGTATGGGCCTGTAAGCGTGGAAACCAGCATGGCTTCAGTAAATGAACTATTGGCCACCAGGGGAATGGCCGGTATGTTAAACACTATATGGCTTATTATTGCAGCAATGGTATTTGGCGGAGTCATGGAATCTTCAGGAATGTTATTTAAAATCACCAATAGTGTTATCAAATATGTGAAATCAACTGTTGGCCTGGTCTCTTCGACCGTTGCCACCTGTTTGTTTTTTAATATCACTGCTTCAGATCAGTATATTGCTATTGTTGTTCCTGGAAGAATGTATGCTAAAGCCTATAAAGATCAGAATCTGAAACCTGAAGTATTAAGCCGGGCTTTGGAAGACTCAGGAACTGTCACTTCTGTATTGGTTCCATGGAATACCTGCGGGGCCACCCAGGCAGGAGTACTTGGTGTATCAACATTCGCTTATGCCCCATTTGCTTTCTTCAATATCATAAGTCCTTTCATGAGTATTTTCATGGCAGCCTTTAATATCAAGATCAGGAGGATAAGTAAAGATAAAAGATTAAAGTAAAAAGATTAAAGTTAGCACCAAAATCTCCTCACAATTTAGTAGGGTGGCTACTGACCAAAAGGTCAGGAGTCAGGGTAGTATTATTAACAACCACCTCCCACTGACGAATTTATACATTTCACTCCTTTATATTGAAATAAGGAAAAGCTGCAGATCTGCTTTCTTTAATTACATAATTTATTCGCCAGTGTACTCCTCCCTACCTACCAGGCAGGCTTGAGAAGGAGGAGAAACTAAGAATATATTGAACCTTCAAATATGACCAAAAATTCCCCTCCTAAATTAGGAGGGGTGGCTTGAGCGCAGCGAAAGACGGGGTGGTATATTAATACAAATTCGGAAATTTCTTTGCATCCGCCTCATGCATCATCTGATACACAATCTCAAAAACATCTTCCGCATTTGGATTAGAAAAATAATCTCCATCTGTAGCATAAGCCGGTCTGTGCTCCCTGGCGGAAAGTGTCCTCGGCTCTGCATCAAGATGATAAAATGCCTTCTGTTCCTCAACCACTTTTTGCATCATATAGGCCGTAGCCCCTCCGGGAACATCTTCATCAAAAAACAATACTTTATTGGTCTTCTTTACCGATTCCAGAATGCTCTGATCCAGATCAAAAGGCAGTAAGGTCTGCACATCGATCAACTCTACAGATACACCAAAATCCTTTAATTGAACTACAGCATCCTGGGCAATTCTAACACATGAACCATAGGTAACCAGGGTAAGGTCAGTTCCTTCATGGATAATCTCAGGCTGTCCCAAAGGAATTTTAAATGTACCTATGTTTTCAGGCATTCTTTCCTTCAGCCTGTATCCATTCAGTGGCTCAATAACCAGGGCTGTATCATTTGCTGCCAGTAATGTATTGTAAAAACCAGCCGCCTGGCTCATATTTCTCGGAACACAAACATAAATACCACGGATGGAATTTATAACCATACTAAGAGGCGAACCCGAATGCCAGATACCTTCCAGCCGGTGCCCGCGGGTACGAATAATAACAGGGGCATTCATATTGCCACGGGTACGATACATGGTTGTGGCCAGATCGTCACTCATGGTCTGTAATGCATACAGCAGGTAATCAAAATACTGGATCTCTGCAATTGGTCTCAATCCACGAAGTGCAAGGCCAATCCCCTGGCCAAGGATAGTGTTCTCCCTGATTCCGGTGTCTGTAATTCTCAATTCCCCGTATTTCTCCTGTAAGCCTTCCAGGCTTTGGTTCACTCCACCAATATATCCGGCATCCTCACCGAAAGTGACCACCAGCGGATTATTTGCAAAAATATAATCAAAATTTTCCCTTAATATCTGGCGTCCTGCAACTTCCTCGCTGTCTTCTTTGTAAACCGGAGGTTCTGGTTTAACCTTTAAAGCCGAAAACTGTGTGTCATTATAAATGAAAGTGTTATACCTTTCTGTATTGGCTTCATGGTTCCTCCGTAACCATACTCCCAGATCTTTTTGTAAATTTTCACGAATGGTACAGTCGCTGCAAACACTCCTTAAAATCTTCTTTGCTGAGCTAACCACATCTTTTCTATTAGGATTGATAATCTTTTTAAGATCATTCGTTATCATCCCAACTTTATCAATATGTTCCCGCTTACAAACACAGGATCTGTTATCAATGATTTTTACAAGAGCATCCCTTTCTACCTTTATCGGATCCATAAAAGCATTCCATCCATTCTTCCTTGCTGCTTTTGCTTCATTTGATGATGCAATCTCAATCTCATCAAGTTCTTTTTCTGTTGCTATTTCTGATTCCAGAATCCACTTCCTCATACTTGTAATACCGTCAGTATCAACTTCCCACTGAAGTCTTTCAGGAGTTTTATAACGCTCATGAGAACCCGAGGTGGAATGCCCTAAAGGCTGTGTAACTTCCTCGATATGGAAGATCACGGGGACATGCTCTTCACGACACCTCCGTATCCCCTCTTCATACACCTTACATAGTCCGGGATAATCCCAACCCTTTGCCTTATATATCAGGAAGCCGGGTTTTCCTTCCTCTGCTTCAAATCCCTTTAAGAGATCTGAGATATTTTCCTTGGTGGTCTGATATCTCTTTGGTACAGAAATACCATAACCATCATCCCATATAGAAAGTGCCATAGGTACCTGAAGTACTCCGGCGGCATTAACAGTCTCCCAAAAATGACCTTCCGATGTACTGGCATCCCCAATCGAACCAAAAGCCACCTCATTACCTGTAACTGAGAAATTATCATATTGATGCAAGTCCTTGTTCTGACGAAATAGTTTAGAAGCATATGCAAGTCCAAGCAAGCGGGGCATCTGCCCGGCTGTAGGTGAAATATCAGCAGAGGAATTCTTCTGCTTTGACAATTCTCTCCAGCTACCATCCGGATTAATATTAGCGGTAGAAAAATGATTATTAAATGATCTGCCTCCATTCCCGGGATTCAATTTACCGTCTGTATTTCCATATAACTGGTGAAAAAACTCTTCAGCGGAGAACAATCCCGCAGCCATCATCCATGTTTGATCTCGGTAATACCCTGAGCGCCAGTCTCCATCTTTAAATTGTTTGGCAAGAGCTATCTGTGGCAGCTCCTTTCCATCGCCAAAGATTCCAAACTTGGCTTTTCCTGTTAATACCTCCCTCCTTCCGGCAATACTAATGTTTCTGCTTAGATTGGCTAACTTATAATCTGCCAGAACTTCCTTCCTGAACTCCTCAAGAGACATATCATTTCTCAGTTCATCGGTATTTACACTCATTTCTTTGGGTTTTTTTGAATTGCAAATTTAATAAGATTTATTCTAAATAAGAAAAAACAGGACTACTATTTTAGCATCCTGGTCACTAGTGTCACGTCAAGTATCCCTATTCGGGACCGTCATTCCGAACTAGCCTGCCTGCCTGCAGGCTGAAAGCCCGGTACCAGCATGAATTCTGCAAGCCAATCACACAATATCATATTTCAATATTCAGGTTCTGACTGGAAATAACATGAAAGGCTTTCTGGAATTACGAAAAGAACATTAACTTTGAGAAACAAATTCAGACTATGTTTTTAACAGTACTAATCTTATCGGTTTTTCTTGTCGGCCTTAGTTTAGCAGGCATGGCAATTAAGTTACTTGTGCTTAAGAACGGAAGATTTCCTGTAACCACAGTTGGTGGGAATATACATTTAAAGAAAAAAGGAATTTCCTGTCCCAAACACGAAGAACTCAGAGAACACCGGAATAATAAAAAGGGAAGTCCCTGTACAGGATGCGGGTTTGAGGTATGAATCACAAGCACCTCCCTATTTACACAAGTGCTAAATATAGTCTAAAAAATAAAGATGTATGGTAGAAAAATAGCTTACACTTGAATTATGCCTGAAAGGCATAAACATATTAGCATAGGGCGATAAGCCCTATGGACTAAACAGGAACAAATGTTTTAGGACTGAAGGTCCGACAGGTAATAAATATTTA
>JAYEGO010000477.1:0-2253 GCA_034659155.1 Bacteroidota bacterium
TAGTAGGCCGCTTAAAGGAAAAGAGATAAATACTATTCTCTGGTTTTTCACGGCTACAGTTCTGGTTGCATCCCTCATCTCATTTGGAGCCTATCTGGGTTTTGGAGGATTTGAATACACCAATATAAGGGAAATATCAATATATATTTCACATATTAGGTTTGCCTTGATGATAGATCTTGCAATTTTTCATGTAATATACTATCTCTTCAAAAATATTCACAGGCAAAAAGTTTGGTTGAGTGGATTGCAGTTTTTAATCCTAGTCTGGCTATTAGTTTTCTTGCTTCTGCTTAAGTCAATGACCGGAATAGTGATATTAGTTGTTGTTGGAACAGTTCTTACAATTATTTATATAAGAAAGTTAAGCAATTTTATGCTTAAGTATTTTCTGTCGATATTATTGCTTACCGGTTTTATGGTGATTGTATTTGGTATGTCTAACTATTATGCACGCTTCAGTTTTGTTGAACCTGTGGAGATCGAGAATCTTACCGCGAGAACTATGAATGGGAATTCATATAGCCATGAAATTGAAAATATTCAGCTTGAAAATGGGGAACGTGTATGGTTATATTACTGTGAAGAAGAGCTAATAGAGGCCTGGAATATCAGAAGCGAATTTGATTTTTGGGGAAAGGATAAGAAGGGTCAGGATTTGAGAATTACTTTGATCAGATATCTTAGCTCAAAAGGTTTTAGAAAAGACTCACTGGGCCTTGTTTCCCTGGGGGAAGATGATATTAGGAATGTTGAAAATGGTTTGGCAAATTATATTTATGCTGATAAGATCTCATTTTATCCTGTTTTTTATGAAGTAATGTGGCAGATAAGAGAGTACAGGAATGGGGGTGATCCATCAGCACATTCCATAACACAGCGATTTGAATATTTTAGTACCGGAATATCAATCGTAAAAAATCATTTTTGGTTTGGAGTAGGAACAGGGGATGTGCCGGGGGCATTTGAGGAACAATATGATACAGATAATTCGCAATTGGATAAAGAATGGAGGCTCAGGGGACATAACCAATATCTCACATTTCTTATCAGTTTTGGGAGTTTTGGATTCATATTAATAATGTTTGTTTTTTTGTTTCCGGTTTTTAGAGAGAAAACCTGGAAATCTTATTATTCCGGGGTTTTTCTGGCAATTATTTTTCTTTCAATGCTAAACGAAGATACTTTTGAGACATCAGTTGGAGCAGTATTTTTTGCTTATTTTTATGCTTTGTTTTTATTTTCGAAACAAACAGTGAAACTTAATGAACCAGAATAATCAATTCATATACGAGGCAGTACAAGAATCAGTAAAGAGCGTACAGTCGGGGGGCGGACCATTTGGAGCAGTCATAGTAAAAGATGGGAAGATCATTGCTCGTTCAGGAAATACTGTAACCTTAGAACCGGATCCTACAGCCCATGCTGAAGTAAATGCCATAAGGATGGCCGCACAATATTTAGATAATTTCGATTTATCAGGATGTGAAATTTATTGTTCATGTGAGCCATGCCCGATGTGTCTTGGAGCTATTTATTGGGCACGCCTGGATAAGATTTATTTCGCGAGCAGATCACAAAAGGCACAGGAATTTGGTTTTGATGATTCATTCATTTATAAAGAGTGTGAAAAGCCTTTTCATCTTAGAGCCATTTCTATGGTTGAACTTAAAATCGAAAATGCAGATGCCGGATTTAAGGAATGGAAGATAAAGGAAGATAAGACCGAGTATTGAATAAAGATGAAATTAGATTTAGAGTTTTTATTGAGGGATGTGCTGGATGTGGCACCGGATCTTTTAGGGTGTAATATTGTGCGGACTTTTGCAGATAACAGGCAAAAAATATATAAGATTGTTGAGGTGGAGGCTTACCGTGGAGAAGAAGACCTGGCTTGTCATGCAAACAAGGGACGAACCGGCAGGACAGAGATAATGTATCATAAAGGGGGACTGGTTTATGTGTATTTGATATACGGAATGTACTGGATGCTGAATATTGTATGCTCAATTGCTGGAAATCCCCAGGCCGTTTTAATAAGAGGAATAGAAGCATATGATGGCCCGGGAAAATTGACCAGGGAACTAGAAATTGATGGAAGCTTTTATGGTGAGGATCTGACAAAATCACAAAGAATCTGGATTGAGAGGAAAAATGATATTGATTTGAAATATATAAGCACACCGCGAATAAATATTGATTATGCCGGACCGGTTTGGAGCAAGAAGAAATGGAGGTTTGTAAAGAAATGAG
>JAYEGO010000478.1:0-2249 GCA_034659155.1 Bacteroidota bacterium
ACACCTTTTTCATTTATGATCCCTATATGTACAACTCTACCTTCAACCGGGCTTATTAATGCACTATCATTCGGATCAATGTTTATTTTCTCATATTGATGAAATTTTTTATTCAATCCGATATTATCTGCAATTCTTCCAACTAACGAATTTTTTGTTGATACTATCATTTGCTCTTTTTAAAATATTTTTCCATTCTATCGAATGCTTTATTTATCATTTCTTCGGGAACACAGAATGAAAGCCTGATATGATTTTCTCCGGTTGGCCCGAAAGCTATACCCGGAGTTGTGGAAACCCTGGTTTCTTTCAGTAAGTTTTTACTAAAAGTAATTGAGTCGTTTCCCCTATCTCCTATAATTTTGGGAAACATCAAATATGAACCTTCCGGCTTATTATACTCAAAAATAGAATTTAGCCTATCCAATCTTTCACACATTAGATTCCTGGCTTTAAGATAATGCAACCTGAATTCCTCGATACAATCCTGACTGCCTTTTAAGGCTTCAATTGCTGCATATTGCGAAGCTACGGGTGCACAAATAGATAGAGGTATATGTGCTTTTTTAATCTGGGCTATCATTTCTTCATCGGCATGGAGATAGCCGATACGCCAGCCGGTCATGGCATAAGTTTTTGTAAAGGTATAGTTTGTTATTACATTCTTTCTTAATTCTGGAATTGAGGCAATACTGAAATGCTTACTATCATCAAAAGTAAAGTACTCATAAGCTTCGTCGGTTATCACAGTGAGGTTATGTTCCAACACAATTTCCCCTAACTCACGAAGTGTGCTTTCGGGAAACACTGTCCCTGTCGGGTTACTTGGGGTACAAAACATAATTGCTTTCGTCTTCGGTGTAATTGCCCGTTTTATTGCTGCAATATCCAAAGCAAAATTTTCCTCTTCAATCAAAGGAACTAAAACAGGAATACCTGATGCAAGCCTTACTTGTGTTATATGAGTTGAATAAGTCGGTGTTGGAAGGATTACTTCATCACCAGGGTCGATGGTTGCCAAAACAGATGCAGCCAATCCTTCTATTGCTCCCACAGTCACAATTATTTGTGAAATATTGGCATCAATATTATTGTCCCTTTTGAGTTTTTTTACAATTTCCTCCCTTAATTCCGGTAAGCCTTCACTTTGAGAATAACCCCCGGTCAATCCTTTATTGATAGCTTCAATAACAGCATCATTGATATGTTTGGGAGTTCCGGTTGTGGGTTTTGCCCATGACAAAAATGCCACATCATCATATTGTTTTGATAAGCGAGTCATTTCGTGGATAGCCGATTTTTTTAGTTGATTTACTCTGTTTGAAATGTTCATATAATTTGTATCCTGTTACTATTTTAAATTTTTACATTCCTTTTATTTCGAAAATATTTTCATCTTTATCCTTGACAAAGATCAAATCAAAAATTTCTCTTTCAATACGTATAACCCTATATCCGTTTAGCAAGACCTTATTAATAAACTCCTCCCTGTTTTTGATCGAAATACAGACATGATCAAATGCTTGCTTTCTATTTTCTGTTGTTATAAATATTTCAAAAACTACTTTATCTTTTTGCAAAAGGAAAACAGTAATTTCTTCGTTAATCCCAAAAATATTAGCAGCAAGGCCCTTTTTTAAAACAAAGTTTTTTATTTGCTTCATTCCAAGAACATTTGTATAAAATTTCTCAATCTCTTTATAATCAGAAACTGATAATGCGATATGTGCTAATTCCATTTTATAAATTTATTGCTTGTTCATAAGCCCCATGAATAACATCCTGTGCATTTCCCACTTTTTTTGCATCCCCAACAATGTAAACCGGAATATCATTTTCCAATTCATCCTTTAATGGATTAAAACTCTTCATGCCTGTTGAAACCACGATTAGGTCAACTTCGTTAAATTGAATACTTTTCCCATTTTTGTCAGCATAAACCGTACTGCCTTCTACTTTTTTAATATAAGTATGATCACTGAAAACAGTCCCTTTTTCTTTCATCATTTGTAAAGAAAGGGTTTTGGCAATTGCTTCCATATCTTCTCCAAAATCAGTTGTTCTTTTAACAATAATTACCTGGTTATTAAGAGGAATTAATGCTGTTGCAATATCAACGCCGATAAGGCCTCCCCCAATTATCAATATTTTTTTATTACTTGGTAAATTTTCTTTACGCATAATCTCTGCCCAATATGGTTTATCTAAGCCAGGTATTGTAATACTTGCTGGTTTAGAACCGGATGCAA
>JAYEGO010000479.1:0-2247 GCA_034659155.1 Bacteroidota bacterium
ATACAAATATGCCAAATGCTACCCATGAAGACCTTAGCATAATAGATTTTGGTATGGGGAGTCCCAATGCAGCTACAATTATGGACCTACTGAGCGCAATTAAGCCAAAAGCTGTTCTCTTTCTGGGAAAATGTGGTGGCCTGAAAAAGAAAAATAAACTTGGGGATCTGATCCTTCCCATTGCTGCAATTAGAAGCGACGGAACATCAAATGATTACTTACCACCTGAAGTTCCTGCACTTCCATCCTTTAATCTGCAAAAAACCATTTCTGATTCCATCAGAACCTCAAACAGGGACTACTGGACAGGAACGGTTTATACTACAAACCGCAGAGTTTGGGAATACGATGGTCGTTTTAAGAAGTATCTGCAGAAAACCCGTGCCATGGCCATAGATATGGAAACCGCAACCATTTTCACAGTTGGATTTGCGAATGGAATTCCTACCGGAGCCCTTTTACTGGTTTCTGATCAGCCTATGATCTCAGCAGGAATAAAAACCGAAGAGAGTGACAGGAAAGTAACAAATCAATTTGTTGAAGACCATATACGAATAGGTATCAAGTCCTTGATTGAACTAAAAAAATTAGGACTATCCGTAAAACACCTTAAGTTTTAGAATCCCGATGAGATTTGATCAAATAATCACAGATCTGAAAAATAAGATCTATCACCCTGTATATTTTCTATATGGCGAAGAAGCATATTATATTGATAAAGTCTCAGATTTCATTGAAAAGAATATTCTTTCAGAGTCTGAACAGACATTCAATCAAATGGTTTTTTATGGAAAAGACACAGATATTACCACTCTGATAAATACTGCCCGCCGGTACCCAATGATGGCAAATCACCAGGTTGTCCTGCTCAAGGAAGCTCAAAATATCAAGGAGATGGAGAAACTGGTTCATTATGTTAAAAATCCACTGAAATCTACTTTACTGGTAATTAATTACAAGTATAAGAAACTGGATAAAAGGACTAAACTGTATAAAGCACTTCAAAAAAACACAGTTCTTTTTGAATCAGCAAAACTCTATGATGATAAAATTCCTGCCTGGATACATAATTATCTCAGAAAAAGAAATTATGAGTTAGAACATGGTGTCGGGCAAACATTAACAGATTTTCTTGGAAACGATTTAAGCAAAATTGTTAATGAACTTGAGAAGCTCATAATTGTAATGCCTGAGGGAAGAAAGAAGATAACGGCAGCTCTGGTAGAAAAAAATATTGGTATAAGTAAAGATTTTAACAATTTTGAACTTCAGAGAGCCCTTACCAGGAAAAATTCACTTAAAGCAAACCGCATTATTCTGTATTTCTGTAAAAATCCGAGAAATAACCCATTAACCCTTACACTCGCCTCATTGTATATGTTTTTCAGCAAGGTGTTGGTTTATCATTTCACAAAAGACAAAACAAAAACCCATGTTGCCTCCATCCTGAAAGTCAATCCGTTTTTTGTCCAGGAATACCAGCTGGCAGCAAGAAATTATTCCACTGAAAAACTAACAAATATTATCAGTCTTTTAAGAGATTATGATCTTCGGTCAAAAGGAGTTAAAAATGCTAGCATGTCAGATTGCGAATTGTTAAAAGAACTAATCTATAAAATTCTTCATTGAGCAGCATGACTATTCCAATCATCATCATTACAGTAGTGCTAAGTGCTTTTTCGTTCCAGAATCAGACCTGGTTCGATAAACTAAAGCTGAATCCCTACAGGTTCTATAATAAAAAAGAATGGACACGCATCTTAAGTCATGGCTTTATCCATGCTGACTGGACTCACCTGCTTGTAAATATGTTTGTACTATTCTCCTTTGGAAGATCTGTAGAATATTATTTCAGTGAATTAAAACTAGCAGGATATTTGTCCATCCCCATCCTTCATTTCCTGCTGCTTTACTTTGGCGGGATCATTGTTTCCTCCATCCCTTCAATTCTCAAACAAAAAAATCATGAATGGTATAACTCCGTTGGGGCATCCGGAGGTGTATCATCTGTTATTTTTGCGAGTATTTTCTTTGCTCCGCTTCATATTCTCTACCTTTATTTTATTCCCATTCCGGGTATTGTATTTGGTGTTTTATACCTTGTATATTCGCAATATATGTCAAAAAGGAAGCATGATAACGTCAATCATGAGGCTCATATTACCGGTGCTATTTTTGGATTTCTATACCCAATTATTATTGACCCCTCGCTAATAAATTCTTTTCTTAATCAGCTGAATATTTTTT
>JAYEGO010000480.1:0-2246 GCA_034659155.1 Bacteroidota bacterium
AAGAGTAATAACAACAAAATGCTTTGTCTTATTCTATATGAAAGCATAAACGACATTATTTTTGAATTAGGATAATTAAATTTCACTTAAAAGAATTCAATAATAAAGTAATAGCTCATTACAAAGGAGGAAATCAGCTTTATTCCAATTCCAAAAAGAAAACCAATCAGTGATCCGATACCTGCTTTAAAAGATTTTTTAAACTCTTCTCCTTTAATAGATTCTGCCAGTATAGCACCAACCAGAGGTCCGATGATTAAGCCTATGGGCGGGAAAAAGAATATACCTATGACCATACCAATAGTGGCTCCCCATATTCCCGCTTTGGATCCCCCCATTTTTTTTGTCCCCCAGATTGGAACAATATAATCCAATATGGTTACTATAAGAGCTATAAAAGCCATTAAAAACAGGAAGCGGGATCCAAAATCAGCAAACTTTGTAAAATGAAGCATCAACAGGCCTAAAAAACTAATGGGAGGTCCAGGTATTACCGGAAGTATACATCCAATAAGGCCAATTATCATAAATACAATGGCAAGGATGAGTAAGATATAATCAAGCATTTATCTTTATTAAATTTTGAACACCAATTTTCCTGTAACATAGCAATGCTAAATTCCTGATCTACTGTACAGGCTTTTAGTGATTTTTGAATTAGATTCAAAGTTACAATTTTATTTCACAGCAGAACTTAAGGTTAACTATGATATCATTTGAGGTATTAATGCTATATAATAAGGTATAAAAGGGCTAAAGGGGCTATGATCCCTGCTGCAGTAAGCCAGGCACCTCTGCCTGTAATTCCATTTTTTCCTTTAAGAATGAAAAGCCCGGTGATAGCAAGCAGGGCAAGAGCCCCGGCGTATATGTCAGAAAACCATGTCCACCATTTTCCGGGATTATAATGCAGGTAATTTGCTTCATAAAACAATTTCCTTCTGCGGATTGTTTCAACAAATCCAAATCCTGAATCCAGATCAACAACAATTGATCCTCCATGGAGGAATACTTTTAAGCGATTCTCTTTTGGAAAGTAAAACTTTTTGACATTATCCCTTTCATCATATCGGTCAACCAGATCAAGTACCCAATCTTCACTTATATGATTTTGTTGAGGGGGGATTTCAGTCAACTGGAAATCTACATTATTGACAACATAGTTTGGATTCCAGTCATTCATATGATTCAAGGCAATTCCAGAAAGGGCATAAATTATTGTTGTGGCTGTGAAAAAATAGCCGAAATCGCGATGAAGCACCCTGTTAAGCTTTCTCCAGTTCATATTTAAAAAATAATAAGAGGGTGTCCAAAAAGTTGAAAAGTATGTCATTCTGAACTTGCCTGCCTGCCGGCAGGATTACTCCCTGCGGTCATGAGTAAGTTCAGGGTGACGAAAACCAGACTTTTTGGACACCCTCCGATTCAGTATTTAATGTTACAATGAATTACTTGATCTCTTCAAAAGCTGAACACTCTATTACATAGAAAGAGAGATGATCATTTTCGCAGGCGTCAAGTTGTTCCTTTAGCTTCTCAATTTGCTGTTTTTCTCCATCCAGTTCTTCCTGTGTTTTTTCGGAGTCATCAGAGCTTAAATCACTTTTTCGCTTGGCGATATATTCCTCGTCAACTCTTAATTCTTCAATCAATGTTCCCTGAACCAGGATGTCACTTCCCACAAGCTCAATTTCAAAACTACTCATATCATTATCAGGAATAATTTTGATCCTGTCATCTGGGGTATCTCCAAAAACAAACATTTTTTTCCCGCCATGTTCACAAACATGATCAACGGTTCCTTTAATACTGATCTTTTTTCCCAGAAATGCTTCTGAATCTGCCAGGAGATTATGGATATTTACTTCAGTAATTACACTTTCTGCTGAAGCGTCTGAATTTTCAGATTGTTTGGATGATTGATTTGTACAAGAAACAAAAAAGAGAGGAATAAATAGAAATAAGAATAGTTTTTTCATAGTTGTATGTTTAAATTATTTTTTTTTGTGCTTGCAAATGTAATAATTCAAGGAGTATAATTATGTTTACCTGGCCTGATTTATATCATACGAGGATGCTGTTTTTATTGGGAATTTTAATTTATGAGTAGGCTGTTTCATGATGACGTCATCTATAATATTAGCTTTTTAAATTACAGTTTCCAATACAGTTCCTGCAACCTGATGGAGGTTTCTCACCAATAAACAAGTATGCAATTTTGTAGGCAGTATACAGGGCAGCTGATA
>JAYEGO010000481.1:0-2246 GCA_034659155.1 Bacteroidota bacterium
CAATGCGCCTCTATCCGAGAATAGGGGTATTTTTACATTAATAAATGGGGTTTGTGCGCAGACTCCCGTTGGCATTCATGCAGAGAAACCGCAGTGCAAGCTTGAAACGAGGTGAAATTGTTTATATTTGATACAAAAAAATAAATGGCAAGAGAATCCGAAATTATATTTTACCAATCTGATGAAGGAATTATAAAAATTGAGGTCATCTTTCAGGACGAAACTTTTTGGATGACCCAAAAGAAAATAGCTGAATTATTTGGAGTTCAACGACCCGCAATAACCAAGCACCTGAAAAACATCTTTGAATCAGGAGAATTAGTCGAAAATTCAGTTAGTTCCATTTTGGAACATACTGCGGATGATGGAAAAAAATATAAGACAACATTTTACAATTTAGACACTATTATTGCTGTTGGATACAGGGTAAATTCAAATAAAGCAACAAAATTTCGGATTTGGTCAACCAAAGTATTAAATGAGTTTATAACAAAAGGATTTGTATTAGATGATGAGCGATTAAAACAAGGCAAACATTTTGGGAAAGATTATTTTAATGAGCTTCTTGAACGGATACGGGAGATTCGAGCCAGTGAGAGAAGATTCTATCAAAAGATTACGGATATTTATGCTTTGTCGATTGATTATGACAATACCGATACATTGACTAAGGACTTTTTTGCTACAGTTCAAAATAAATTACATTGGGCTATAACTGGAAAAACTGCTGCCGAGATTATTTATTCATCGGCTGATGCGACAAAAATATACATGGGATTGACCAATTGGAAACATGCGCCAGATAGCAAAATATTAAAATCAGATGTTTCGGTAGCAAAAAATTACTTAAACGAACAGCATATTAAAGAGCTTAATCGGATTGTTTCAGCATATCTTGATTTAGCAGAGAGCAGAGCAGAAAGACAAATACCGACTAATATGCAAGATTGGATTAATTTCCTGCATCAATTCCTGGAATTATCAAACTTCCCGATTTTAAAGGACAAAGGAAAAGTAAGTGCTTTGGAGGCTAAATTAAAAGCTGAACAAGAATATGATAAGTATCGAAAAATACAGGATAAGAATTATACGTCTGATTTTGATAAAGAAGTGAAACGATTGAAAGGTGAGAAATAATGCACGAAATGCCAACATTTTGTATAAGTAATGGCAGGGAAAGTGCTAAATATCAAGGGTTGTAGCCCGCTCAAACTGCGTATCGGTTTGACAGGAAATCACCACGCAATCTGCCACTACTCATACAATTTACCGTTGTGCTTCATGCCAAAAACGGTAATATTAAATTCAGCAATAATTTTCAAAATAATTTGATAATATGTAACTTAATCGTTACTTTTGCAAGATGAGGGAAATAGTGATTACCAAAGAATGCTTAGACTTTATCGACCATCAGGACGAAAGGGTAATCACAAAATTCTTTCAACTAATTGAAGTTGTCGGTGAAGTGAAGATTGTTCATCCGAATTTCATAAAAAAATTACAGAACACTCAATTCTATGAACTTCGGATAAAGGCAGGTAACGAATATCGCATTGTAATATTTGCTATCGATCATTTAAACTTCGCAGAATGCACGAAAGCCGTTTGTTTATATGGATTTCATAAGAAGTCTACAAAAGATTATAAGAAGGCCATTAAACAAGCAGAAAAAATATTAGATGTTTATTTGAAGTAAAACAAATTATTATGGGAAAGTCAGTTAATGCAAAAGAGCTTATTGAAAAGCGTTATGGGAAACGGGGTACGGAATCCCGAGAAAAGTTTAGAGATGAAGCCTTTTCATACTATTTTGGTGAGATCATTAAAAGTCGTAGAAAAGAGTTAAAAATGAGTCAGGGTAAATTGGCAGAACTAGTAGGAAAGAAACGACCCTACATCTCACGAATTGAAAATGGTGTGGATATTCGTATATCAAATCTCGTGCTTATTGCTAATGCTCTTGACTTATCATTACAATTAACGGCAAGATAGAGGCACGAAAGCACAACAAAGTGTATAGTTAATGGCGGCTTATTACTATATTTCAAGTGATTGTAAAAAATAAAATTAGTGCAAAAATGAAAGATTTTCTTTATAACTCGCCACTAACCATACACTGAACCGTTACAGGTAAGCAGGGTGAAATTTAAGTAATAAGCCCTATTTTATTTCAAAGTTTCCTTCCATTCAATATTGCCTTTTTCTCTCCCGCCTTTAATGAAAGTTTGTAATAACCGGACAGGATT
>JAYEGO010000482.1:0-2243 GCA_034659155.1 Bacteroidota bacterium
GGTATCAATACAGTCTACTCTGATGGTTACTGGTATGTCTCAAACAGCTTTTCCCTTTTAACGCAAGCTGCGCTAAGTGGGTCCCGGCCTTGCGAACTGATGTCGGTACTGAAGATCAGCATCAGTGCTCCGTAGGAGCAAAATATAAATAGTCCCGGGTAACCCCCCACTTATATTTACCTTCTTATGCTCAAACATGAAATATAGGTAAATAATGACCCTGGGTCATCCAAATTATATCAATCTGAAATCGTATAAGTCTGATTATAGGCTACTTAATAAATTGCGATGTTTTTTGTGTCGAAGTCAGGAGATTCTTGCCTGGCAGGTGTGATTTGAGTTTTTAGGCATTTCCTCTCTTAGCCCTCCGCCCTGCGCCCTTAGCTCTGTGCCCTGCGCTCTGTGCCCTGCGTTCTCCGCCCTTAGCCCTGTGCCCTGCGCTCTGTGCCCTTAGCCCTGTGCCCTGCGCCCTTAGCTCTGCGCTCTCCACTTCATCTCTTCTTATCCTTCCCCCCCAGTAGTGAGACAGTTTCCAAAAGTTTATCCCTGATTTGTTCAAGCAATTCCTGGCTTTCAGTATCCAAAGTCTTTTTCACTTTTTCAAGTTCTGTATGGTTTTGTTTATGTTGATTGTCAGAGAGAGATTGATTTAAACTGCCAACCAGAACAACACGATCATGCCATGCTCCAATAGCATCTTCAGTGTTTTTAAGGGATTGGTAATGGACTTCTCCAAATTTGCTTTCAGGAACACCGGAAAGGATAAACAGGAGGGGTTTAATGGTTTTAAGATGTATCCTGATCCTGTGTTCTTTTTCAGCCTCTTCATGATGGTTTAGAATACCTCTTATTTTTTCGATTTGAAGTCCGATAAAATTCTGACTTAATTCAATTTTTTCATTCAGGTCTTTTTTTGTAGAAAAGCTATGAAAACTATGCCCGATCTTTTCAAACTCAACTATGTTCAATGCATCAATCGCTTTATCAAGTTTCTCTTTTTCCTTTTTGTCCTTCAGTTTTGCATATTTTTCATATTGCAGGTATGCTTTATCAGAAAGTTCATAGTTTTTTAAGAGTTCGAGGTTTATTTGTCGCTCCCTTATTATTCCTGCCACTCTGAAACACTTTTTCAAGAGTTTGTTTGAATCTTTATATCGAAAGGCCTTGTTTGTAGCAGATTCCAGGAAACGGAATAAGGCGCGCAACTTTTTCATATTCACCCTCAGCTGGTGAATATCTTCCATTTCATAATTTCCTTTTACCTTAAGGATATACTCGAAAAACAAGGCCTCTGTTTCAAGGTAATGATCGTAAAAAAAGGTATTAGCTTTCGGGGTTTTCAACATTCAATTCTTTTAATGAATTCGTTTTGTGACAGCTTATATAAACTTTTTAGTATGTGTATTTCTATAGCCCAAAATATAAAAATGTTGGACTAAAGTCCGTACAAATGGAGCATGTTCTAACTCCGGCATAAATGCCGGAGTTAGTCAGGTAAAGATATTTTTTCTGCAGTTCCAAATGTTCTGATTTCCAGTTTAACCATTGGCTCCTTGCCGGTTTTAATAAACTCACAATCAAATCTTAATGAGTGTTCTCCGTTTGAAATTTTTAATGCAGAAGCATCAACATTAAATTCATTTATTAGTTGCCAGTTTTTGTCATATACATATGCCTTTTTCCCGCCGGTATATTTAATGAATTCTCCTTCTTGCAGTGTTGCTGCTAATACAATTTTTTTATAATTGTCAATTTCAATTGTTATCCTGGAAACATCACTGTCAATTGCAGCAATAATAAAATTCATTGTTTGTTCATTTCCTTTATGTTCGAAGTTAAAAGTAGAATACAGGGGTTCGCCGGGTTGTCTTATCTTTTTCTCATGTTTGAATTTACCGGAAAAGACCTGTCTAAAATTCCATTTCTTATCACCAAGCTTTTCCAGTGAGAATTCATTGTTTATATCTTCCATTCTTAGTTTTTGTTCTTCTGTGAATAGACCGGCGATTCTCACTTTCTCCCATTCACCAATTAAGTGCATTATTTTATCAGAGTTTCCATTCTTTTCAATTGCTTCGTAATTGCATACAAATGCAAAGCCTGCATCAAATGCAGCTGATCTTGCCAGTAGCCATTCAATATCCTCAAGACTTGTTTCCGATGTCATTAAGAACCAGCCCAACATTGCCGGCATCAGGTTTCTTTTAAAGTATTTTTGGTTTTTTAATCTATATTCCGTTTGA
>JAYEGO010000483.1:0-2237 GCA_034659155.1 Bacteroidota bacterium
ATTGGTATCAATACTGTCTACTCTGATGGTTACTGGTATGTCTCAAACAGCTTTTCCCTTTTGACGCAAGCTGCGCTAAGTGGGTCCCGGCCTTGCGAACTGATGTCGGTACTGAAGATCAGCATCATCTATTTCCTTAACTATCTGTGAACTCCCTATGGTTCTTACCAACTTCGATTTACCATTGACCCTGGTTATAACCTGTGCACTTACAACCCCACTTATATTTACCTTCTTATGCACAAACATGAAATATAGGTAAATAATGACCCTGGGTCATCCAAATTATATCAATCTGAAATCGTATAAGTCTGATTATACCCTACTTAAATGAACTACCTCGTAGCAAAGCTGACGAGGTATCAAGATAGGAATTTGTTTTCAAAACGATGCAAGCATCGGAGTATTATACTCATTTATCCCGATACGCTACACTATCGGGATTCCTGCCTGCCGGCAGGTAGGCGTTCAACTTACAAATTTCAATGCACTATGTTTTTGAAAATTGAGTTTCACGAATAAATTGCGATGTTTTTTGTGTCGAAGTCAGGAGCAAAATACGTATATGTTGGACTTTAGTCCATTAGTTCGTAAGCGTCAGAAAACTTGTTTAGAACTTAATTATCTTTTTAACAACAGTATTATTCCCTATTCTTATTTTAAGGAAATATAACCCGGGTATTAAATGGAGATCAATTTTCAAGCTGTTCTCACCTTTTGACAATATTTCTGATTTTCTATATCGTTCCAGGCCTGCAGCGTCAAGAATTGTAATATGCAGCTTTTCTTTCGGACTATTGTGATCTATACTCAGGGTAAAAACATCTTCAACAGGATTGGGGAAAATTTTAATCCTGTCCTTAAAGGAATCAATACTGTTAACAGACATCGAATTTGTACTATCGTAGAATGTATAGGATATTCCACCTTTTTCAAACCAGGCTTTTGTTATGTCATATTTATCATGCATATAGGCTTCTCCGTTTGAATAAGCTGAATTATGAACTATTGGATTCCCATTATTGTCGAAACCGGCAAGCATGATCAGATGACCGGCACTTGATAATGGTTGTCCAACCGAGATAACAATACGACCACCGGCATTTAATATCTCATAAGTTTCACTCCAGTTTCTGTAACGTGTCACACTGCCTTCAAGTCCATATTCATGGGCATGCTGCACAGCTCTTGGCCAAACCCCAAAGATCCCCCAATACTGGTCTTTTGTTCGTAATGCAAATTCATAAGGCTCAACCTCAATATCATAACTTCTCAATACCATAGAAGTGGATGCCGGAGAACAAATAGAACCCCCGATTACCGGATCTACCGCGGACTGATAAATGAATTCGGTAGGTATATAAATTGCTCCCGGGTTGTCATTTACAATTGTATTAACGGACACGTCATCCGTAGTTCGGGAATCACTTACAAAAAAGCCTAATTGTTTAACAGAGGGAGCTTCAGAGCCAACACTATTCCGTTTAAACAAAACCTTGAACTGAAATTCTTTTATATAATAATCCAGCTTAACATAGTCAATAGCAACATTTCCACCGGTAAAAGTTGTATAACCATAAGAAGGCCAGATTTCCTTATCCCAATATCCTACAGTTACCCATCGTTGCCATAGATTATTAACTTTAAATCTCATCAATACTTTGAACGAAGAACTCTGGTCTTCAGGTGCGTGACCATTCCATGAAGGCAGCCCTCTGTTGAAAAAATTGCTTGCACTTTGAGGCTTCAAAATAAAATATCCTTCCAGGGCCCCGTCTGCCAATTCTATTGTATTGCCATTTTCAACAACATTTTCACTCTCCTCAATATTAGCAAATAAATCAGTACTTCCCTTTATAATGATTTGTTGATCAGGGTAATTCTGCGAAAAAGCCTTAATGGGGGTAAGTACTAATATGTATATACTTATTAATAGTCTTATATTCATAATTACATTTTCAATTGTACAGGCTCACTAAAGTGCAAATAGTTTGAGCATGCAAATTTATAATTAATTCAATAAACTCCGGTAGTGTTCTAACTTTTGTGTCTGGTAGTGCAAGCAGGTATGTTTTTGGAAATGTAAGGATAGAACTAACAAACATCTTACACAATCATTTCCAGATTATGGCTGGCATCAGCCAGCAATTGACGTGTCCAGACTCCATATTTGCAGGCTTCTTCACAATAGCCTTCACAATCAATGCATAAGTCCGATGGTTTCTGCAAATTCAATT
>JAYEGO010000484.1:0-2237 GCA_034659155.1 Bacteroidota bacterium
CTGATGATAAATTTTCCACATATCTTGAACAACTTGGTAGTGACTGTTCATTCTTCAAAAAAAACCAGGTTTCGTTTGTGACCGGCAGGGGAGAAATTCTGAATCCTGTGGATATTAAGCTCAAAAACTTTTTCCTGGTAGTTGTAGTACATGACGTGAATATCAATACAGCTAAAGCATATTCCCTGATTACACCCAAAAAGCCGGAAATACAACTGTTGAAATGTATTTCGGAAGATACCTTAAAATGGAAATTCCATATAAGGAATGATTTTGAGGAGGCTATATTTCCTGATCAACCGCGACTCAAACAAATAAAAGAAGAACTTTATGAATTAGGTGCCTTTTACAGTTCCATGTCAGGAAGCGGATCTGCTATTTATGCATTGTTTGAAAATGAAATTGATGTGAGAAGATACTTCCCCGATGAATTTATTTGGGCAGATTGGATGACTTAAATGACGAAGGAGAGAATAAGCTGTCAGCGTCTGAACGAAGTGAGGTCATGACAGAGTTATAGGAGAGTGAATTGCATTACTTCTTGTCAGACTTTCAACTTAAATTGTAAAATAGTATGTCATAAAAAAGCAAAACATGTCAGAATCAAACGGATCAAAACAAAAATGGCTTAAAAAAGCCTATAAGCATTTTGCGGAATATGGCCCCGAAAACTTGAGTATCCTTAAAATCAGCAAGGAAATTAATTTGCTACGAACTACCTTTTATTATCATTTTGCCGATAAGGAAGATTTGATAGAACAATTATTGATAATGCATTATAAGGAAACAGATTCATATGTGGCTGCTTTTAAAGAACACTGCAAAGTATTAATTCCGGATTTACATAATTTACTGGAGCAAATTCAAACTGCTATAAAATTTCACAGGCAATTGTTTGTAAACCGGCATATTCCCAATTATAATATGGTGTATATGAGGGTTAATGATACCACTAATAAGGTAGAAGTACCCTTATTTATCAGGTATTACAAATTTGATGTTCATTATGAAGTTGCAGAAGACTTATGGACTACTTTAAAAGACACCTGGTATGCAAATATTAATGTAAATGACCTGTCAGCTGCGGCGATGATAAAAGTTACCGAAAATATTATGAAAAATATTTTGGCTTTTGTTGGTACCAAACTGTTTGTTGAAATCCAGGAACCAAAAAAGTAGAATTATTTCCCATTAAGAATTCAATTATATTACATTGTTTTTAACTGACAGTGGTGTCAAGGTTTTTTAAAAAAACCCTTGTAACTTGTAACTTTTTCTTCCAGCTAACTGGATTGATGCATCATGGAAGCCAGGAGAGATTATTTATTGGCACTTCACAACAACTTTGCTGAAAAGGGCCCCAAAGCCCTGGAATCAGAAGCTGGAAGAAAGGATTATGATCAATTACTACATCAGCTGCTGGAACTTCATTTTGAAAAGATTGAGATCTTTTGTTTGGCCTGTGATGAACACTGCCAAAAATATCCTGACTTGCATCTCTTATTAACCAAATTTCCGGCAGGTCTTAAATTCCATAAACAACTTTTTTTGAACCGGACAAAGCCTCTTTATAATCTGGCATTTCAAAAGGGAATTTCAATTATCAAACAAAAAACTGAAACCTTGTTTAGTGAATATTATGAGTTAAAATTTTACCCTCAAGAAAGTGGTGAGATTTGGACCACATTGGTGGATGCCTGGTTTTCCAGGCTCGATGTGAATGATCTAACTGCAAAATCAATACACAGAATGACGGATGAGATTATGAATATCATTCTGAGGTTTCAAAAAGAGATAATGGAGGAAAGATCCGGGAAATGACAGGGGTAACTTTTGGTATGAAACCCTCATCCTTAAATAGGTTAATAAAACGGAATTGACCTAAATATTAATCAATAAAAATTACAAAATGAAAACAAAAATTCTCATTATTTCGCTTACAACTTTAATTGTTGTTGCATTTACCAGTTGTATTCAAAAGCCTGAAATCACACCAGAAGAAGCAAAGGAAATTGCCAAAGAAGCCTACGTTTATGGTTTTCCGATGGTGGTAAATTACAAAACCATGTACATGTACGCGGTTAATGAAAACTCGCCTGAGTACAAAGGACCGTTCAACTATTTAGCCTGTGCAGCCAGAGTTTACACACCAGCAGACAAAGCAATTGTTACCCCTAATTCAGACACCCCCTATTGTATGTTCTGGGGCGATATGCGTGCCGAGCCGCTGGTACTGA
>JAYEGO010000485.1:0-2236 GCA_034659155.1 Bacteroidota bacterium
ATAATGTCTCATTTTAACTTGATCTTAATTCGCATAAATTCATATTAAAATTGTCAAAATTGCCCGATATTTCAGATAGTTATCCCTTTTTCTGTAGCCTCACTGCTTTTTTGGGCTGAGAGAAAAAGCCAGCACCTGATTGAAATTTAACAGAAATCTCGTCAAAGAATGTAAACATCCTTTTCTTTCATAATTTTCCCCTGGCCCAATATGCTGATACCTGTTTCACAAGCGGCGCATAGGGGATAAACACGGATGCTGTCTTCGCTTTCTTCAATTATTTCTATTAGTTTCAGGATCAGTTTGTCAAGGAGTTTTTTGTCCAACTTGGCCTCAAATACACTGTATTGCACTCTGTCTCCAAAGTCCAGCAGGGTCTTTGCTATTTTTGTTCGCCTTCGGTCATCGGGAATATCATAAGAAATGATGTAAAACATTATGTCACCTAAGTTGAGCGATCAGCGGTTAGCCATTAGCGTTTAGCTTTGAAAAATCAAGGCATTACATTAATTAGAAATAACACCCAACGGGTTCACCTTGTTGAATGCAGCTTCGCTACCCCCTTTGGGGATTCAACAGGGTGAAAATTTGTAATAGCAAAACATCCTGTAATCATTAAACTAATAGCTAACCGCTAAAGACTAATCGCTGAATTTAGATGTCACACTGTGAGCAGCAATGGCAAGTACTCTTCCCCTTTCCTTACACATCGCGCCATCATCTCGGCCTGGAGACGGAAGCAGCGGCGAAGAGTTACTGTTTCTCCGCTGACAGGATGCCTGAATTCTTTGGTCAGGAACCTTTCATATTCGTTGAAGAATTTTTTCATTCCCTCTCTCGTGAGGTACACTCCTTTTCCAGTGGAATGGGAATGAAAGTGATCGCAGGAAAGAATGTGATTGTTGATCAGATTTAGAACCAATCTGTCACCGGCAATGGGTCTGAACTCTTCAATAAGGTCGCAGGCGAGAGAAGGTCTGCCGTAGTCAGGTTTGTGGAGATAGCCGAGATAGGGGTCAAAGCCCATTCCGTCCAGTAATGATGAAATTTCATTGAATATCAGGGTATAGCTAAATGATAAAAGTGCGTTTACAGGATCAGGGGGCGGGCGTTTTTTCCTGCCGTTGAAGACGAAATCCCCAAGAATCATCCGGCCCAGCCCTTGGAAATAGGCCTTGGCCGCATTTCCTTCAATTCCTAAAAGCTGCTCGATGGACTCTGTATGTGAAACGGCTTCTGAAAATACTTGTACCTTCTGGATGTCGGCCTTTAGATCAATTTCCGGGTGGTTATAGGAAAAGGCCTTCATAGTGTTCAGGCAATTCCGGACCTTGCCGGAAATGATGTTAAGGGCCAGTTGGAGCCTGAAATCAGGTCTTTCAAATCCCCTGAATTGGGCAAGTCGCAATTCGATATTTTTTGTGGCAGGTGATGTGATCTGGCCTATCAGTCTTCCCCGCCTTGTCAGGATAGCCATTTCTATGCCGTGCTCGAAAAGTTCGTGGACCGCCTGGGTAGTGAATTGAACGTTGCCGAAGATGAGAACAGCGTCTATTTTGTGGCACTGGACATCGAGCAGGACTTCATCGTCCTTTTCCACAATCAGCCTGTCTCCGGTCTTGCGGAGGATGGAGTTCTGTTCGGTGAGATAGATGTTTGCCATATTAAAGAAAAACCATTTTCACCACGAAGGACACGAAGGACACGAAAAAATCATAAAACTATCTCTATATATCCTTTTCTCTTAAGAACAGCTATGTAATCCTCAAATGACATCGGGCAGTCTATAAGCTTACGGAAGTCTTTCTGTGTAAGTTTTAACTGACTTCTGATTTTATCAGTCACTCGTCCAGGAATATCTCCTTTCCCATGAGAATAATGAACCCTTAGAACCTTCTTCCCTTCGAATATAAACCAACCGTACCGATGTTTGGTTGATCTCACCTCCAGTCTGAGCTTTTCAAAAATCTTTGCAACCTCTGCCTTTTTTATCTGCATTCAATGATCTCCTTGAGATACTGCCACCATTTATTCGGGAGAGGTCCCAGCTTGTCCTGAAATTCCTGTAAATCTGCATAGATATTTATAATTTCTTCGCTTAGCTGATTGATGGCCTCGGATTCGGTTTCTGCATAAGCAAAGGCCTCAATATCATCAAAGCTTGCAATTACCTGATCATCTTCATATTCCAGATTGATATATATAGGGGCTTTTAAATGATATTTCGGATGCTTCA
>JAYEGO010000486.1:0-9273 GCA_034659155.1 Bacteroidota bacterium
ATTTGACATTATACATTTGACCTTTGACTTTTGACATTATTTACTCTTGGATATTTCTCTCTCCACTAACTTCTACTTCTTTTTATACAAATCTTTCAAGCTCTGTCCTCAATTCTTCATACACCTGCCTGGAGGGACTTTGAATATAGTTTTCTGAATAAAATTCTAACCTGTCAATTACTTCACCAATAAATAATGGATAAAATAACTCAATTAAAGCAACATCCAAAGCGTATAATACAGGAGTGATAAGAAGTGAAATAACCCTTAAAAAGGAATAAATCTTCTGTCGTAATCTTAATCCTGACCATAGTTTTATTTTTCTGAACAAATACAAAACCAATTTTAAGAAAATTACAAAGAACAAGGGTAATGGCTCCTGAAGAATCAATGATATCCATAGAAGACCGGTAAAGAACACCCAGGAACTTTGAATTCTGATTCCTGAACCATCCTCAAAATATTTATAAACCCTATCTACAATAAAAAGGCAAATCAATCCAAAAATGATTGCTACTATACCCAGGCATTGAAATTGAGGAAAGAGAATTAAGTAAGTCAATGTACTACTATAAAACAGGCCATAGCTAAAAATTTCCCGGCTCAACCAGGATGTGCTGATATTTCGCATAGCATAAACTGCTCTGAATGGTTTTCCCAGGTGCAAGGCACTCACTAAAAGGCTCACAGTGGCAATGAAACCGAAAAGAAACGGATTGATAAATAAATATCCTGCTAAAATTCCTGCCAGTCCAGCCGTAAGAAGCGGAAGCATTAAAGTAAACAACAACAAAGTCCACTCATTCTTAAGATGGACTTTTCTGTTTGGTTCATTCAAAAATTTAATTTGTTTAGGATTATCAGATATAGAAGAAAGGTGTGTGTCTGGTTTTCTGGCAGATCTATTCTCTACAAACCTGATTCCTGGTTTTAATTTGGTTTCCGGGAATCCCTTAGCTATTTCTTCTTGAGTATCAGAATTAAATTCCCCAAATGTCAGGGCAGCTGTGGGGCAATTTTTAGCACAGGCAGGCACATCTCCTCCATTTACCCTTGAATAACATAAGTTGCATTTATTAATGACACTCAGCTCATTATTAAATATCGGAGCATCAAAAGGGCAAGCCCAAGTGCAGTATTTACAGCCAATGCAAAGATCCTGATTTACCAAAACAGCACCCGAATTCTGATCTCTATAAAATGCGTTAGCCGGGCATGCAGGTATACATTCAGCGTCTTCACAATGATTACAGGCAAGTGAAAGATTAAAAACAGCAAGATCGGGATGGCTGAATTCATTATATACATCAATATCTCTCCAATGATAAGGTGCATGAAGGTCATTTTCAACAGAGCAAGCTACCACACAGGCATGGCATGCAACACATTTGTTTGTATCAAAAATAAATCCTCTCATTTTTCTTGATTCAATAAAGCTTCTATTAAACAATTTCCATGCGGTTCGGTATTAGATTTATCTCTAGTAATCATTTCGTAGCGAACCTTCCTCACTGTCTCCTATTACCCCAGGCTAAAGCCCGGGGCTGTTTTTTTTCGAATTCATTGAAGTAGTACTCTAATTCTAAATTACTTTCTATAATAATTTGATCACTTTTTAATTCGTTAATCCCTGCCAGGCAAGGATATTCGACATTGAGTTTATTGCTTGATCATCCTATTTACTATAAGACATTTCAAGGTATTCTAAACTATCTTCTCAATCTTTACCAGGTTGTCATGAAATGCAGTTCCATGTCCCATATCTGTCTCCCTTGGAGCTGAGAGGAAATTTGCTCCTCCCCCTTCAGACATCCACCATCCATTTGCTGTAAAAACACATCTTCTTCGAAGCCCCAATTGGTAACGAACTTTTATTTTCAGTTCCCCCCTGCTGTTGAACACTCTAACTACTTCTCCATTATTAATATTTCTTTTCTGCGCTTCTTCAGGATGAATATCAAGTATTGGTTCAGGGTCAAATTGCCTAATTACATCCAGGTTACCAAACTGAGAATGTATTCTATTCTTTGTGTTCGGAGTCAGAAAATAAAAAAACCCATTTTTGTCGTTCTTCTGTATATTTTCTTCTGTTTCAAGATAGCCTGGTAGTGGATCCACTTTCCATAATTCAACAGCCTTACTGGAGTACAATTCAATTTTACCTGAAGGGGTATCAAATTTAAGATCTTCAAATGCTATTTCCTGTAAATTGGGGGCCAATTGCGGGCCCTCTTTTAACTTTTCATAATCCAGAGCCGGGTAAACTTGTAATTTAGTTTTCAACCACAATTCTATTGCCTTATCATTACTATCAGGGAAATGCGTATCAATGATACTTTTTGAGAAATTAAGTCCCTTTGCCAACAGCCTGTATATTTCAGTTTCAGGCTTGACTTCCCCGGGAGGTTCAATGAGCTTTTGTTTTAGCTGGACATAGGGATTCCAGTACGAACCAATCAGATCGGACTGCTCAAACATTGTTTTAGCAGGTAAAATAATATTAGCTTCCCTGGCAGTGTCTGTCATAAACTGATCTACAACTACAACGAATTCAAGCTTTCTGAAGGCTTTTATTATAGTGTTTGTATCTGGATTCTGACTGAGAGGATTACCTCTTTCTACCCAGGCCATCTTAAGCTCAGGATCTCTTTGAGCTAACATATCTATTCCAAGTTTGGCTTTGGAAATGCTTCTTCTAAAAGGGCTGTTATCACTTAATGATGGATAATACGATAAGGGTTCCAATAGCTTATCAAATACATAAGACTGTAAATTTGCATAATGCCAGCAAGCTCCAGGCTTACCAATATTTCCGGTAATTACCTGCAAGCTTAAAAGGCACCGTATAGTCTGACCTCCATTGGTGTATCTCTGCATACCATATCCCGGAAGAATAGTCATTGCTTGTATTTCTCCAATCCAGGAAGCTAATTTTAGGATATAAGAACCAGGGATTCCTGTAATACTTTCAACTTTTGAAACTGACCAGGAGGATAAACTATTTCTAAACTCTTCGAAGCCATAGACATGATTTGAAATAAATTCATTGTCAATATGCCCTGTATCAATTAGTATTTTAGCAATGCCAAGAGCCAGGGCTCCATCAGTTCCCGGCCGGGGTTGTATTAGCAGATGGGCTTTATCAGCTGTAGGGGTCCGTCTTGGATCAATAACAACCAGTTTGGCACCCTTCTCCAGGGCCTTTTCCAAGGGAATAGATTCCTGTATATTGGTTTCAACTGAATTCTTACCCCACATTATTATCAATCTGGCATTCTCAAGATCCCAGGGGACATTGTGTTTATTTGCTCCCAGTGTTAATCTGCTTGCTTCCAGTCCGGCTGGCCAACACAGATTCCCATAACTTGTTGTAGCACCTCCATATAGTTCCCAGAATTTCAAAGATATTTCATTCAAAAGTCCGGACATGCCACTTGATTCATAAAATAAAACTGACTGTGGTCCTGCAGTTTCCCTGTAATATTCAAGCTTTTCAATTATCTGCTTCAAGGCAGAGTCCCAGGAAATTCTTTTAAAATTCCCTGCCTTGCATTTTTTCATTGGATAAAGAATCCTGTCTTTGGAATATACCCTTTCCTTGTAACTCAATCCTTTGAGGCACATTCCTTCTGGTGTAGCCAGGTTGTCAGGATGTGGTTCGAAGTTTATGATCTTACCCTTATCCACAGACACCTTAAACGAGCAGGTACTGTAACAATTTCTTGGACAAGCAGTTGATATAAGCTTCATGGATGTGAAAATTTACTTCTAAAAATAATAAATGAACTACCTCGTAGCAAAGCTGACGAGGTATCAAGATAGGAATTTGTTTTCAAAACGATGCAAGCATCGGAGTATTATACTCATTTATCCCGATACGCTACACTATCGGGATTCGTTCAACTTACAAATTTCAATGCACTATGTTTTTGAAAATTGAGTTTCACGAATAAAAAGCTTCATGAGATTGTTTTAGAGCATGTATAGATTTTTCTTAATATCAGCCAATACTAAAACACTCTTTTTTATATCTTTAACCTGATTTGAATATTTAACCTTTTAAACAAATATTGATGAATTCAAACGAAGAAAAAAGCTGTTTTGTATGTAAGCAAAATGAAAACGAAATTCCATTGATCCAACTCGATTATAAAGAAAGACATTACTGGATATGTCCGCAACATATCCCCATGCTTATTCATGATCCTGGAAAATTGGAAGGTTTATTGCCAGGAGCAGAGAATTTCGATGCTGCAGAAAGTTAATTAGAAATACTATTTCCATGAAATTTAGTATCACCTTATTACTGTACCTGATATTGTCTTTGTTTAACATTGATTCTCTGGAAGCACAAACCCAGGTAAATAATACAAGGCCTAAAGTCGGCCTGGTATTGTCAGGAGGAGGAGCCAAGGGAATAGCTCATATAGGAGTACTAAAAATACTTGAAGAAGTCGGAATGCCCATAGATTATATTGGTGGAACAAGTATGGGTAGCATAGTTGGAGGTCTATATGCGGCAGGTTATTCGGCAGATAGTCTTGAAAAAATAGTGACAGAACTGGACTGGGATTACCTTTTCACTGATGAGATCAACCGAAGAAATCTTTCCATTACCGAAAAAAGAGATAAAGACAGATATCTTCTTTCATTTCCCATAGGAGAAAAGGGAATCCAAATACCGGAAGGGGTTATCCGGGGACAACACATTGAAAACAAATTTGCAGAATTGTGTGTTCCTGTTTATGACATAGAAGACTTCGATGATCTTCCTATTCCTTTCTTATGTATTACAACAGACATTGATAATGGGAAAAAAGCAATAATAAGAGAAGGTTCCCTGGCCAGGGCAATGAGAGCCAGTATGTCTATACCTTCAGTTTTTGTCCCCCTGGTAATTGATGATGTCAGAATGGTGGATGGCGGAATTATTGATAACTTCCCGGTTGAGGAGGTAATAGACATGGGTGCAGATATCATCATTGGTGTGGATGTTGGATATCAGCGGAAGAAAGATGATGAAACCCGGAATTTATTCTCAATCATGGAAGATGCCATGTTTATTTACTCGGCTTCTGTTATGGAAAAAAGTATCAAAGACGTAGACATATTAATACGACCTGATTTAAAAGGACTTGGAACTGCAAGTTTTTCTTCCCCTGATTCTCTTGTGAAATATGGAACAATTGCTGCAGCTTCAGCATATGATCACCTGAAATCACTCGCAGATTCATTGAATGTCCTTGATGGACCTAAGTATGAAAGACCAGTTCTAAAGAAAATAGATTCAGTATATTTAAAAACCATTCAAATAGTTGGATTGGAGAATACATCTGAAGATTTAGTCACTTCAGAGATGCAGTTTTCAGTGTTAAGTTGGGTGAAAATTGATGAGATACTTCAATCTGTTAATGATATTTATGCCTCCAATTACTTTGATAAAGTGAACTTTGAACTCAAAGCCGGGGACGATGGTACAACACTGATACTAAATATCCAAGAAAAAACAAATGGCCTTTTCAGGTTTGGTTTCTATTATGACATTGATCAAAAGGCAACAGTATTTCTAAATACTACTTTTTATAACCAGTTGTTTAAGGATACTAAATTATCCTTGTCTGTGGGATTGGGTAGAAGCCCTGGTATAGAATTCTCATACTTCTTTGATAAGGGAGCAAGACCGGCTCCCGGAGTTGAATTATCAAGCTACTGGACAAGTCTGTATGCCTATTCTGATTCCTCCAGAGAAAAACTTGCCAGTTTCAATTATTCAATAACCAATGCAAAAATCTTTCTTAAATCGAATTTTTCCAGCTACTTGTCCATCCGGTTCGGAGCTGAATGGACTCATGCTTACCTTAGTCCTGATATTTCGCTTGTACAATTTGGAAGCTTAAAAGACAATTTTTGGGGCTTATTTGGAAGCATTTATTCAGACACATATGATCATGCCTATTTCCCAACAAGAGGTGTAAGAGGCTTTGTTGAAGCAAAATTTATCACAAGTGCTTATCTGGAACCAATAAGCTATGTAAATTTGTTTTATGAAACTGCAATTAAAATGGGTCGTTCAGTAACCCTCATGCCATCTATCTATAGCGGTATTACAATAGGTGATTCTATTCCCCTGCAATATCAAACTCCTCTGGGTGGTCTAAGTGAATTGCACAGGTATGGTCATATGCCCTTTATAGGTTATAAATATTATGAAATATTAAATAATAATGTGCTTTTTGCCAGAGTAGATCTCCAATTTAAAGTTTATGATAAAATGTACCTTACTTTAATGGCAAATGCAGGTTCCCAGACTGAATTAGCTGAAGATCTTTTTAAAAATGATACATTTATTTCCGGGTTTGGTATAGAATATAGCCTTGATACTCCAGTTGGACCAGTAAGATTTAGTTTGATGAGAGCTGGAGAAAAGAAAAAATTATTAGGATATTTCCAATTGGGTTACTGGTTCTAGTTCAAATATTTTACAATTATGAAATCAAACAGACGGTCATTTATTAAATCAGCAGGACTTCTGACGGGAATATCAATGCTTCCAATGCAGGAAGTACTGGCTATGCTTTTTTCAGATGAACAAGCCTGGAGAATGACAAACTTACGTGGTAATGTAGGATTATTTACTGAACGAGGAGGAACTATTGGATGGATGATATCTCCAAATGGAATTGTTGTGATAGACTCCCAATATAGAGAGCAGGCTGAACACCTTATTGGTGAAATCAGAACCAGGTCTCTTTTAAAAGTGGATATTTTGTTCAACACCCATCATCACGGTGATCATACTGCAGGGAATGTTGCATTTAAATTACTTGCAGGCCATATTGTAGCTCATGAGAACTCAAAAAAGAATCAGGTAGCTGCTGTTCAAAGAAGAGGAAATTCAATAGAACAGGTTTATCCTGACCTGACTTTTGCAAATACTTTTCAAAGGAAAATCGGAGATGAAACAATTCGTGCATATTATTTTGGACCTGCCCATACAGATGGAGATTCAATAATCCATTTTGAAAAAGACAATGTTGTGCATGTGGGGGACCTGATTTTTAACAGGCGATATCCATTTATTGATAAAGCTGCCGGTGCCAGCATTGAAAACTGGATCTCTGTTCTGGAAAAAACCCGTAATCAGTTTGACAATGACACCATTTTCATATTTGGTCATGCAAATGAGGGCTACCCTGTTTCGGGCAATAAGGAAGACCTGAAGGCAATGGAGAACTACCTTGCAAGCCTTCTAAATTATATGACAAGGGAAATGAAATCTGGAAAAAGCCTGGATGAATTATTGAAAACTAAATCTATTCCAGGGGCTGAAGAATGGACTGGTAAAGGTATTGAGAGAAGTATTAATTCTGCCTGGGAAGAGCTAATAAATGATTAATGTCTAATGATTAATGATTATTGACTAATGATTATTGACTAATGATTATTGACTAAAGTCTAAGGGTCGAATGGGTCGAAGTGAATAGTGAGAGTTGATTGGCCAGTCCCGTAGGGACGAAATATTTGTAGCCATGGACGTCAGTCCATGCTAAGGTAATGCAAGATGGGCTTTGGCGGGATTTTTGCCCGGATGCGCAAAAATCATGACAAAGCAATAAATCATATAAATTTTAATTATGGAAAAAAACTGGGCAGAAAATTTACCTGCATCACTAACAGTATGTGATACCGAAGGAATTATAGTATACTTGAATCCGTTATCTGTAGAAATGTTTTCAAAAGATGGCGGATCCAGGCTTGTAGGTAAGAGTTTGTTTGATTGTCACAATGAAGAATCAAACAAGCATATAAGGAAAATGTTAAATGAAAAAGTTGGTCAAACCTATACAACAGAAAAAAACGGCCATAAGAAACTTATCCACCAGGTTCCATGGTTTGAAAAAGATGTATTCGGTGGCCTTATGGAACTGACAATTGAGCTTCCGGATGATATGGAGAATATATTAAGATAGGCTGAGGCTAAGGCTAAGGCTAAGGCTAAGGCTGAGGCTAAAGACAACAAGTTGCGAAGGAACTAATATATTTAAGTTGAACAGTTGAATAGTTGAATAGTTGAACAGTTGAACAGTTGAACAGTTGAATAGTTGAACAGTTGAATAGTTGAAAAGTTGAAAAATATAGAAGAGACAGGCGGTATAATAGGGCTTTAGCCCCACAACATAATTACTCAAGCAAAAAAAAGCAAATTCCCTTATTACTGCTTCTAGTTAATAATATGCATCCATATAGGTGAAAGCGAAAACATAAAACAAATAATTAAACGAATAATATAATTGTTTACCGGATATTTATCTGAAACAGATTTTTTATACAAAAACAGTCATACAATGGCAATACAATGGTCACTCAGATATAATATAGGAGTTATTTAATTGTATGACAGCGACCGCAGGGAGCAAATGATTATTGAATTTTACCGCATTCGCCGGGGGCCAACAAACTAAACAATCTCACCACCTCCCCTACCTGGATGTTATCCATTTAACAATCCTGTCAGAACCTGGTTTCTCTTTGGAATAAGCTACATCTACCAGCTTCCCATTTTCATCTATCAGGTATTTCTGGAAATTCCATTTTACTGAAGTATCCATAACACCATTTTCTTCTTTGCTGGTAAGCCATAGGTATAAAGGATGAATATCATCTCCTTTAACAGAAATTTTTGCCATCATTGGAAAGCTAACTCCATAATTCTTTGTGCAAAATTCCCGGATCTCTTCATTTGTTCCTGGCTCCTGTTTCAAAAAATTATTTGCAGGAAAGCCAATAATAACAAAATTGTCGCCACCATATTTCTCGTATAATGCCTGAAGATCCTCATATTGAGGGGTAAAGCCACATTTAGACGCAGTATTCACAACAAGAACCTTTTTCCCTTTTAAAGAGGCTAGATCAAAATTATATCCCTCCAGGGTTTTTACCTTAAAATCATAAAAGCCTGATTGTGCAAAAGAAACTACAGTAAACATCATAAAACTAATTAGAACAGAAGTAAATCTCATTTTTTTAAAAATTTTGATAATGTGTAAAGATAAAATAATTATCTTGCATAGAACAATTCTAAATAACTAATCTCTAAAATCACTAACTCCGTCCTTTAGGTCAAAGACCCAGACATTTTTCGTCAGGGGCGGAGTAAATAAGGAATAATAACAGGGCTTTAGCCCAAAATACTCATTAATAGCCTTAGCTGAAAAGATGCTGGGCAAAAGCCCATGTTATGAACCAGTCTGACCACCGGCATAAATGCCGGAG
>JAYEGO010000487.1:0-2228 GCA_034659155.1 Bacteroidota bacterium
ATTCTTGATCCAGGAACACCCGGGATTTTTCTTGCCTCTTCAACCAGGATATCCAATTCCATGCCGGTTACTTCATAGTCATATCTCAAGGAATCATGTGACTCATTCATTAGTTTACCAAATATCAGAAGATCTCCATTTTGGATTGCCTCAACTGCCTCAAGAACTCGTTGATTCTCCGAAATTACATGAGTGGCACGTTTAAGAATTACCGGATCGCGAATCAGAGATTTCAATTCGTTGAATTCATTGAGGTTTATTGAACTCAAATTTTTTATGTTCTTGTTTTTGCTTAAATCGGCCACAGCCTGCTCGCATTCTGCTCTTCTATCATTATACTTTGAATCTGTTAGCTTTCTCTTTTTATTAGTATTGGAAATTAAGATTTTGTGATCATCCAACTGTAAAGGAATCATTTTATATTCCAGAGTATCACAGTTTAAAAATAAACCCGAGTTTGAAGCTCCCATACCTACTGCAAACTGGTCCATGATACCACAATTCATTCCCACAAACTCATTTTCTGCCAGTTGTGATAGTTTTATCATTTCGAGCATAGAAATCTGACCCTGCCACAATTTATTAAATGCATAAGCGCTAACAATCTCTATTGAGGCTGAAGAAGATAGCCCGGCACCATTGGGTATATCACCAGAATATAATAATTCCATACCCACCGGCTTCAAACCCCTTTTTATCAGTTGTTCAATAACTCCCAGTGGATAATTCACCCATTCATTGTTGTGCTTCACATTAAGATCATTGATGGAAACCCTGGCTGTGTAATTCAGATTGCTTGAATGAAATGAAATGAAGGAATCATTAGTTTCCCGAACCATTAAGTAGGTGCCGAAATTAAGGGAGCTCGGAAAAACGTAGCCTCCGTTATAATCGGTGTGTTCTCCAATCAAATTAACTCTTCCAGGTGCAAAAAATAACAATGGAACCTTATTATTGTATCCATAAATGTTGTAAAATTCTTCCTGAAGAGAATTGGAATCAATCATTTTTATATTTGAATTAGTTTTTAAAGATAGAAAAGATGAATTCTTTTACTAGCGAAAGATTAGTATTTTTTGTTAACATAAAATGTAATTCTAAAACTTAATAAAGGATAATTTTTGTCCTAAAGAATTAAGCGATTGTCAATTAATTACAAAATAGTTTCAATGAATTAGTGTCGGTGAAAATAAAAAATGCATATTTGTGCCCTGAAAATTATTTTTAAGCTAACTAACAATATTCATTATGGAAGAAAATCTTGATAAGGGTATGGATCTTGTATCCCAGGGATGGGAACTGCTCTTAAAATTTGGCCCAACATTTATTGGTGCCCTTGTGGTACTACTGGTGGGGTTATGGATCATTAAGATCATCAATAGAAGTATTTCAAGCTTAATGGACAAAAAAGATCTTGACGCTTCTTTGAAGCCATTTTTAAGAAGCCTGATATCTGTTTTGCTAAAAGCCTTGCTTGTAATCAGTGTTATGGGGATGGTGGGTATTCAAATGACTTCATTTATTGCTATACTGGGTGCTGCCGGCCTTGCTGTTGGAATGGCTCTTTCAGGCACATTGCAGAATTTTGCAGGAGGTGTAATGATTTTGGTTTTTAAACCATTTAAGGTTGGTGACTACATCAATGCACAGGGGCATTCGGGAAGTGTAAAGGAAATTCAGATATTTAATACCATATTAAAAACACCTGATAACCAAACAATTATTATTCCAAATGGAGGTTTATCTACAGGGTCTATGACAAATTATTCCACAGAGCCAACCAGAAGAGTGGATTGGACAATTGGAATTGCTTATGGCGATAATTCAGATAAGGCGAAAGAAGTTATTGGGAGATTAATTCAGGCTGATAGTCGAATCATGAAAGATCCCGAACCATTCATAGCCATAAGTGAACTGGCTGACAGTTCTGTAAACTTTGCAGTAAGAGCCTGGGTGAAATCAGAAGACTATTGGGCTGTATTTTTTCAAATGAATGAACAGGTTTACAAAACTTTTGAGAAGGAAGGCTTAAGTATTCCTTTCCCTCAAATGGATGTACATGTTCAGAAGTAATAATTATTGAAATTTTAGACTTACTATGAAAACCTTAAAGATTAATCTCTTTTCCGTTTTTCTCCTGGTTTTTAGCTTAAGTATCTCCGGACAGAGTACCGATTTTGAGGACGCGGTAAAAACACAGGAATCAGATACTATTAAAGGTTGGAAAG
>JAYEGO010000488.1:0-2227 GCA_034659155.1 Bacteroidota bacterium
CAAAAGTCACTGCATGTGTAACATCAATATTATTAGGGAAATTTATTTCTTGAAAATCACGAAAAGTATACTCGTTATCTGATATAGTATAACTTAACCAGGTGCTGTATCTGTTATTTCTTTTATTTACCAGGAATTCCATCCCTTTAACCCTATAAGAACCAACGGCCTTTTCAAATATATATTGATTCAAAAAACCCTGACTTTGTGATGTGATTCCTTCAACTTCTTTTAAAAAACCCTCCGTACTAATCAGCCATCCTCTATTGCTGTAGTTTAGGCCAACTGATCCTTGTTTGCTCATAATCACAGGAATGTTCTCATTATTTGACAGACGCCATCTGCGTTTTTCAATCCCTAAAAAGTCATTTTGATAATTTATAATTTGTGAGATGTTTTGATGCTTTAATTCACCTAAAATCTCTATAAACAGGTGATTAAATAATTTATAATTTATGCTTACTCTTGGCTCTACAATATGTTTATTAAATTTTTCAATATAACTATATCGCACACCAACTTTCATGTTTGTTCTTCTTGAGTCGGATGTATATTTAGCCTGTGAGTAAAAACCATGTTCTCTAATTACTTCTCTGACTAACTGTTTGAATATAGGGCTGTCAACATCAGTTGAATTAGTGACCCCATTTTCGGTAAACTGATATCCAATAAGGAAAGCTAATTGGCTATTATAATAATACCAATTATTTAATCTAACTGAAGTTTCAGAGATTATATTTTCTTGTAATAAGCGTTGTTGTAGCAGAATATCAGAATTATCAGCTTTTAATCTATAATCAGTTTCATATACCTGAATAGAACTTTCAAACTTAGTATTCCAATTTCTATTATAAAAGAGACCACCAGCAATACTATTCTGGATAAGACTACTCTCTTTCGATTCTTCAATTTGATTGACAATTGCATTCTCGTTAAACACCAATTTATTATTGATACTTATGAAATTAATCCGTATTTGATCTTTGTCAGAAATGTCATATAGCCATCGCATGCTTACATCATAAAAATCAAATATAACATTTGAATTAATGACATTAGTAGAATTGCTATCCACTTCTGTATTCTGTAATAGTCTGTCATAATAACTTGTGTAGGTTGGGGTTTCTACAACACCACTAATTGCTTTTCTAACTCCCAATTGAAGTGAAGATCTCTTTCCTAAAGGGATGTCAACAAATCCATCAACATTAATAAAATTTGACCCTATGCTACCGGAAAATTTATTATTAATGTTAGAATTCGTCTTCATGGCAATAGTGCCGGAAACCCCGCAAGTGTAATCTGCACTGGTGCCATTTTTAATAACGGATACATCTGTAGTAATTAAAGGATTGAAAACTGAAATTAATCCAAAGAAATGACCAGATTGATACATTCTAATTCCGTCCCATAATAACAGATTCTGGTCATTTGTTCCACCTCTAATATTGATAGTAGAAACAGTCTCATTTACACTTTGTATTCCAGGCAGAGCTTGTACAGTCTGTAAAACATCTGATTCTATTAATCCAGGCAATATTCCAAAATTTGCAAAATTAATAGTAAACGTACCATCAGCAGTTTTGTCAATGCCCTTAGTTATATAGTTGGTTAATATTACTTCGGATAAAATATAACTTTTCGGCATCAAATATATATTTGAACATTTCTTTTGATCAAAATAATCCGATGATTTGGATAAACTGCAGTACCCCATATAACGTATGGTTATGATCTCATCATCTTGATCTACTTTTAACCTGAAGTAACCAATAGAATCACTGGTGGTATGATTCTTCTTTCCATTAATAGTTGCCGCTTCTAAAGCCACACCAGTTTCATTATCAATTATATATCCACAGATAAAGAAAGAGGTCTCTTTTGGCTGGATAGCCACGAAATTATTATCTAATAACTGGAAAAATAAACCTGTTTCAAGGTTGAGATAATTAATTGCTTCCTCAAACGTGAGATCATCAGGTAAACTTTCAATAAAAATACCTTTGATTACATCATCAGCATAAGTAAATCGACAATTATACTTTTCCTGTAAATGAATCAATATTTCTGAGAGTGGCTTTTCCTCAGTGTCTTCTTGAGAATAGAGCACCGAAGAGAAAAGAAAAAAAATAAGAAGCAGGATGCTTTTACTGGTATTTCTCACTACACGACAAGGTGATTTTATCAGGACTGGTGAATGTATATTTCAAATCAAATGGCACTGTTA
>JAYEGO010000489.1:0-2220 GCA_034659155.1 Bacteroidota bacterium
CCTCTATTAATTGGGAGGTGAAAAACCTGAATTGCTTGAGATCACCCGCTGGATGGGTAAATACAGGATGACACCCATGATAATAGGTCCATCGTGTTTCATCTCGCCAAACACAAACGAGATGGTTGATTTCAGTTGCCCCTTGCGGAATTGTTGGTAAAATGAGTTGTTGTGTGATGGCGCCTTCCTCCTGTAATTTTTTTGGTGAAAATAAGGGAAGAAGGTGCCACTTTCATTTTCCCGTTGCAAGAAAAAATTTATCGAGAGAACATATTGAATAACAGAAGAAAATTATTGATAATTTACTACAAAATATGATGGTATAGCTAGAATACCAGGTAAGGAGTTCTGAAATTCCTTTTCCCTGTTCTTATCGTAAAATTCTGTGTCCCATGTACCATCAGGATACATTTTTACCCAGCAAACCTTTATTTCCTGAACTTTGGAGCCTTCGCAGATAGCGAAGACTATTGATATGAGCAAGATTAAGGCCATAATCAAGGCTATGGCAAACCACCTGTTTCTTTCGGTAGCCAAACGGGAATATCCCCCAATCAGCCTTTTTTTTAGGCTCTTTTGGGAATCTTCGCTTGAAATTACCGCCATTTTTCAATAAACTCCTACTCAGAGATTAAATTTTTGTTTCTAATATTTGAATAATCCTCCCTTTTTTATTTGTCAAGCAAATATTCTCGAAAATATTCTTGAAAAGATAGAAAGGAATTTATCTGTGTTTAAAAAGAAAATTGGTCCAAGGGTAGATGATGAAGTTTATGATTCTTATGTTCGAATTCCTGCTTTTAAGACTTCAAATGCAGGAGTAGAATATGCTATGGATATGTTTCCTTTGCTTTACAGGAAAACACGTCTTGAGTTGAAAGGTATTTTTTTATATAACGAACTAAAATTAATAATAAAAGTTGTAATTAAACAAAACCTGGACCCACGAACGGCAGGTCAATATCTTTTAACAAGTGTTGATACAGCTATCCAAGTAGACAATTTACACGAAAAATACTCTGTCGATCCAGATTCTTTGACAGGGAAGGTGAATAAGTTGACCAGTTTTCAAAAAGCGTGTTTAGAGCTATGGGCCTGGGGTTGGCAAAAGACTGATGATATTGAGGGGTATGTTAGGAATTTATCTTCGGATTAAGGTGGTGAGGGGTTTATCGCTTTTTGACTTTATTATCTAAAGAAAAAACAACAATATTTTCTTTAAAAATTCACTTTGTACGTAGTCGTTATTTTATCTAAATTGAGCGATTAGCCTTTAGCGGTTAGCTATTAGCTATTAGTTTAATGATTACAAACTTTCAAGCACGGTTCTGAGGAGGGTCGGGGCTGGTAACAGCCCCCGGCTACCCGGTGAGGGGAGATCAATATGAACGACATTGATATGCCAATTCAATGGCAAGAAGGTAACGGCGAGTCTGTAGAAATCGGCTACATGAATCCTAACGGCCAGCAGTGCTGCGGTCATTGCGGCGTTCCGGGAACCGATCATGGGCAGTATGCCTACAAGACCGAGTGTACCATCTGTGGCTATGTGTATGGAACAAATGGATCCGACATGCACGAAAGGCGATGTCCCGAATGTCAGAAAGGGGCTATGGGCATCAAGTACTGGAGGACTCTCGACGGATAGACGCAGGCGATCTCAGAAAAATCTCTGGGCAAAATGAACAGGGCAATATCCATCATGGCAAAACGTAAACGAAAACTCACTGCAGCTGAAAAGGCAGAAAAAAAGCGCCGACAGAAAGAGTACATGACCATCTTCATCAACGGGAAGCAGAAGCGAGTCAAGCGACCACCAACCATCGATGGTATGGATGTAGACGAGTTCATCCGAAGGAATGCAGATCCCATCTGGTTGCACCAAAACGAGATGTGGGAGTATATGACTGATGACGATTAATCATGACCTCCCAACAGGTCAGCACTACGTTGTGTGTCTGATAACCCAAACAAATTGAGTATTGAAGCGAACGATGAGAAACAATTTGCCAAGCAAACTTAAACTGTCACCAGGAGTTACAAGAGCATTTGAAAATTTCATTCTCTACACCAATCTCTCCCATGGTGGACCAATAAAAAACCGGGTCCAGAGGGCCCGGTTTTGGAATAACCCCTGGAAGGGGATAAAATTGCCTTTGCCTCCTCAGGGGGCAAAGGTTGAGTTGCCTCCGGTCATTAACTTACTTTAGTACCTTGATT
>JAYEGO010000490.1:0-2217 GCA_034659155.1 Bacteroidota bacterium
AGTGTAAAACATGTTCCATTAATTGCTGAAACAATGGCTACCAGATGGACTTATGAGGCATTGATGGTACATCAATTTAAAGACAATGAGTTTGAAAGCTACTTTTATGAGTTTGAAAAAAAATGAAAGTGAGGCTGACTTTGAACTTTCGCAAAAAATTCCAGCTTTAAGAAAAGTTCTTTCCCAAACCGTAAATAAGTATAACCATGCAGAACTTATTGAAAAAGATCAGGGAGATTTACAATTGCTTTACAATGAACTTGCCAGATATCAGGAAATGGTCCCGGAAATGAGATTTCAGGAGCTAAACCAATTAAATCCTTCTGGTTTTGAACAAAAAACTGCTTTTGCAATTTCCTATTATCTTAAAATTATGGAAGGATTTTTTGGCGATAAACTTGCATTAGCGGAGCGAAAAAAAGAAAATATTATTCGTTTTATGCTGAATGAAGATGCCCGGCTTTTTCAAAAATTAAAAGACGATTACTATAATGAAAGTGTTTCAGATATTGTGAAAAAACGATTTGAAAGAAACAGGATACTTGAGTACAAGAATCAGCTTGTTCAACAGTATCATCCTATTTATCAAACTCCTGAACCTTCAGGGTATTTTAATTTCAGGGCCCATTTTTTTGCTCCTCAAAAACATTTTATGGGACTTTATTTTGACACTTACTGGTTCAATATTCTTGTTGTATGGAGTATGGCCTTTGTACTGTATTTTACTCTTTATTTTGATGTTCTGGGTAAGTTTATCAGGTTTGCAGAAAACATTAGATTTAAGAAATATTCATAAAACATATATCAGTTATATAAAATTTATAAATTTGTTCAATATTATTAATATCACATGAGAGCTAAAATCATATTAAGTATAAGTATCATATTACTGGGAATAATAATTGCTTGCAATTCTCAACAAAATCAAAAAGGGAAAGAATCTTTTGACATTCCAGACTCTCTTCTGATGGAATCTACCAATGAAATTCATAAGGAAGCAATGTTTAATGTCATAGAAAATCTGGGTTCGCCAGTTGAGGTTTCAGCTATGCTTCATGATCTGGGGGTTCCTTATTATGGTGATCTTCTGGCTCCTACTGACAAGGCTGAAAATCTCAACACTAGTTTTGATCAATCTCTGATGCTTGGAGCCATGAGTGCTGATCTGGGTTATTTAAATATCTATTCAAAAAATACACCTATTGTTGATTATATCTCTTCCATTAAGCTATTATCTGACAAACTCAAGGTTGGTCAGTTTTTCGATTTTAATACCCTGAAAAGACTATCCGAGAACAAGCATGATTTAGATTCTCTTATGTTTATTTCTGTTCATAGTTTTAACGAAATGAATTCTTATCTTGAAAGGACCAATAGATCAACTATCAGTTCTCTGGTAATTACAGGTCTCTGGCTGGAAGGAATATACCTGGCCACCCAGGTAGCATTGAAGCATTCAGAAGAAACTTTATATGAAAGCATTGGAGAACAGAAAATTATAATGGAAGATCTTTTCTCAATTCTTAAAGCACATAGGAATACACCAGAATTCCCGGAACTTATAGAAGAATTGGAATTGCTAAAGAAAGAGTTTGCTGATGTAGAAATTAGCTACATTGAGGGGGAACCGGAAATGATAGAGGATGAAAATGGGATGCTGGTGATAATTCAAAATGAGACAAGTTTGGTGACAATTACGAAAGGCCAGATCAAGAGTATAAGTGAAAGAACAACTAAAATTCGAAATCATTTATTAAATTTATAAACTAATACCATCTATTTTTACCAGGAATATTTGTTCTAATAAATTTTTATGAAACATTTTCTGCTTATTTTTCTTTTTTCCTCAGTGTTCAGTATTCTATCAGTCTTTTCTCAGACTGATAAAGAAGCTGTAGACATTTGTGTTTCTGCGGCAGGAGATGATGTAATTTATTTAAAAGATTTTATTGTTGAACTACCCGGGGTGACAGAAAACAATCGTCCTCCCATTGCTAAAAATTCTGTAATTCTAAGAAAAAATACTACCTATCGATTCACTATTTGCAACAAAAACAATTCTGAGGGTAAGGGAATCATCCAGCTATTTGACACCAGAAGAATGATTGCAAGTTCATATAATCCTAAAACCGGAAAAATCTACCAGTCATTTAACTTTCAATGCTCAATGACAGGCCCTTACACAATATTTATTTCTTTTAAAGATGGGAAAAAGGG
>JAYEGO010000491.1:0-9210 GCA_034659155.1 Bacteroidota bacterium
CTTGTTGGGAGCATCAACTGCCACCTTATTCTCTCAGATTATCTTCTTCTTTGCCATATATCTTTTTGCCCAAAAAGCCTATTTTATTCCATATGAGATATGGAAAATATCAAGGATGACCCTTTTAGCATTTTTGCTTTACTTCCTTGCTGGTTTTAGCGGTGATTTAAGTCTCCTGCTAAGACTTATTATTAAATCCACAATACTCATCTCATTTCCATTCTTATTGTATCTTATTGGGTTTTATGAAAAAAATGAAATTCAGGGTTTAAAAGGAATGTGGGGGAAATGGAAAACTCCTGCAAATTGGAATGAAAACTTAATCGACTTTTTGAAGAAGGATTCCTGAATCCCTACACCGGCTCATGATTTTGAGAAGAGGGATTTATTGATTTCTGGAATCATTATAGAAAATGTATACCTTCCCGCATTAATCTTCTTCAATCCACCTTACCACCTCAAAAGCTTCAGCGTATTCAGTTCCAACCTGTGCTCCCCTGGTTGCAGCCAGACCAGTTATAAATTGAGACGAAAAATAGTGCCTGTTTGCCTTAAATTGAGTTTTATAAAAATCAAGCATTTTTAATTTTTGCTCAATTTCAGTTTCGTTCAATTTTACAAAAAATTGTGTGTCAAATTTTATATGGTTCCAGGGCAATTCATAGCAAATAATACTACAGCTGGTTTTGAAGGCTCTGATCATTTCATTGGATACTACAGAGTGATCCTGATGAAAATCATTTAGGGAAGGGCCAATAACCAGACCGGGCTTAAAATCCCCCCTTATTTTAATTAATTCTTCCAGCACATCCTGCCTTTTTTCGGATAATTTCCGGACTTTAAAATTGAAGATCTTGTAATTTTCAGGTTTAAGAGTCAATGAATCAACCACTTTTTGAAATTCTTTTACCAGGGCATCTTTTGGAAAACCAGCAGGCAGAGATTCTTCAGCAGAAGAAAATACCACCCAGAGGATTTCCTTTTTCTGTTTAATCATTTTTGCAATTGTTCCCCCACATCCCAGTTCGGCATCATCTGTGTGAGGAGATAGGATAAGAACCCGATTAGACTTCATTTTTTATTGATTGTTTTAGTTTATTTTGAATTTCAATAAATTGCTCCAATGGTCTGGCTGGAGATCCTGCCCAGACTTCATTTTCAGGAACATCTTTTGTCAATACTGCACCAAGGCCAATTGTTGCTGATTTACCAATGTTTAACTGGTTCATAACAGCGGCAGATGGTGCTACCCATGCATAATCTGAAATTATCACACTTCCTCCTATCATGGCATTAGCAATAATCGCAGAATGTTCTCCCACAACAACGTTATGGGCTATGTGTACCAGGTTATCAATCTTGGCTCCTTTCCTGATTATTGTATTGCCTAAAGATCCTCTGTCAATAGAAGTGTTAGACCCTATATCAACATGGTCTTCTATTATTACACCTCCAATATGAGGGAATAATTCAAATTCTCCAGAATCATTTCTTGAATATCCAAATCCATCAGCCCCTATTACTGTTCCGGCATGTATTGTTACATTCGAACCAATAGTAACATTATCATATAAAACGCAGTTTCCATGAATGACAGAATTCTTACTAATTCTAACGGCACCAATGCTACAGTTTGGCCCAATAAATACCGGTTTTTCCAGAACAGCTTCTTCATGGATAATTGCGCTTGGATGAATTCCCCAGTTGGGGGTTTTAACAAAAAAATGATTTAATATTCTTGTATAAATAAGTTTAGGATTATCTACTTTGACAAGACATTTGTTCCGACCCTCTTCCTTTTCATCGCTATGGCAGATTATAAGTTTTGCCTTTGTATTTTTAATCAACTCCACTGAATCTGCATTACCCGGTTTTAACCAAACAATAGATTGTTTATCGGCAGACGTAATTGGACGGGCATTATTTATATGAATGTTTTTACAGCTGCCAACCAGCTTGTAATTGCCTATTAAGTTGAGTATCTGTTCAAGATCAATTTCTTTCATCTATTTAGCATTTTTTATAATGGGATATATGTTTAATCTATAATTGCAGTGAGTTCCCCGGTAAGGCTTTTTCGGGAATATTTTTGATATGCTTCATTAGTGTTAACTAAGTTTTCAGAATTTTTCCTCCAGACTTGTATGATTTCCAATAAATATGATATTATTCCCTGAAGATCCTTATAATCAAACATTCTGCCACGCTCACACTCCTTGAGTATTGCACTGGCATCACCATGAACCGGACCTATTCCTATAACAGGTTTGCCGGTGGCAATATATTCAAACAACTTTCCACTTAAAATAGCTTTATTTCCACGCTTGTGTGGGATTGCCAGAAACAGGATTGTTGATTTCATCATGTAAGTAAGTGCTTCCTGATGAGAGACATGGTCAATATAGATAGTGCTTTGTTGCAGATCGAATTGTTCTATATTTCTTTTTACCTGTCGTGAAACAAGCCCGACAAATTGGAGCACAACAGGTGTCTGACTTTTTTTGATTATAGTACTTATGGCCTGAAGGAAGCTGTAGGAGTCATACTCTTCGGTTAGAGTCCCTGTATAGGTGATAATGAATTTTTCAGTTGTGTTTTCAGCCGGCATGGTAAAATCATCTTCATCAAAACCATTTGGAATAACCTTGATCTTATGATCGATAAGGGGAAAAACTTTGTTGGCAAGCATCTCTTTCATGTGTAAACTGACGACAATAACCCAATCAGCAGATGTCAGAACATTCCTCTCATATTTCTCATCAAGTTTTTTCGCGGGTATACTGTGGTACAGCTTGTTATAATAATAAATGTCGGTCCAGGGATCACGAAGGTCGGCAATCCAGTTTACGCCGGTTTTTTTCTTTAATTTGAGTCCTATTAACTGGGTGGAGTGAGGGGGACTGGTTGTAATCACTGTATTGATTTTATGCTCCCGGATAATGTCAAGGGCTTTCCTGAATGCGAACTTATTCCACCCAATCCTGGCATCAGGGATAAAGAAATTGCCCCTGATTGCACGGCTAATTTTATTTAGAAAACCAGGATTCCCCTGGTTGACAAAACCCGCATATGGTATTTCTCTTTCTCCGGTAATTTTCTTATAAAAAGTGAAAGGTTCCCGTGATTTTGTTTTAAAAACCTGAACACCATCAGATACTTCTTTTTCAAGGCTATTGTCCAAAATGGGATAAGAAGCGTATTTTGGATCAACCGTAAGCACAAAAGGTTGAATGTTATATTCGGGAAGATATTTAGCAAATTTTAACCATCGTTGTACTCCGGCACCACCACTAGGGGGCCAGTAATATGAGATGATTAATACTTTCTTCATGTGTAAGAGTTAACAAATTGGCTGAAGGATATCCACTACAGGTTTTCTAATAACCTGCGCATGCTGAGCTTCCCGGAAACAAAATTATGCAATTCGGAAATTGCTACACGATCTTGTTTCATACTGTCTCTATCCCTTACAGTTACAGTATTATCCTTCATTGTTTCGTGATCAATTGTAATACAATAAGGAGTCCCAATGGCATCCTGCCTTCTGTATCTTCTTCCAATGGAATCTTTTTCATCATATTGACAATTAAAATCAAATTGCAGATTTTTTATTAGTTCCCTCGCTTTTTCCGGCAACCCGTCTTTTTTTACTAAAGGGAATATTGCAATTTTAACCGGAGCTAAGGCCGGTGGAATTTTAAGCACCAGCCTGTCTTCAAGTTTTCCTTCGGCATTAGGCGCTTTTTCTTCAGAATATGCATTAGAAAGAATTAATAGAAATGTTCTGTCTAATCCGATAGATGTTTCAATTACATAAGGGATATAGCTTTCCTGGTTTTCCACATCATAATATTGAAGCTTCTTTCCTGAAAATTCCTGATGTTGAGCCAGGTCAAAATCGGTACGTGAGTGGATACCCTCAACTTCCTTGAATCCTATGGGAAATTGGAATTCAATATCTGTTGCAGCATTTGCATAATGGGCGAGTTTGTCGTGTTGGTGGTACCTAAGTTTTTTTGAATCAGGAACAAGAGACTGATGCCACTTCATCCGTTTTTCCTTCCAATACTCAAACCATTTCATGTCCTCCCCGGGTTTGACAAAGAACTGCATTTCCATTTGTTCAAATTCTCTCATTCTAAAAATAAACTGCCTGGCAACAATCTCATTTCTGAAGGCCTTCCCTGTTTGTGCTATTCCAAAGGGGAGTTTCATTCTTCCTGACTTTTGAACATTCAGAAAATTTACGAATATTCCCTGTGCTGTTTCAGGACGCAGAAAAATGGAATTGGCATCCTCACTTAGCGATCCCAGGCGTGTTTCAAACATAAGGTTAAATTGTCTTACGTCTGTCCATTCCCTTGATCCTGAAACAGGATCTGCAATTTCACAATCAATGATAATTTGTTTTAGATCTTCAAGATCATTGCTTTCGAGTGCAGAAACAAACCTTTTATGAATTTCATTTTTCTTTTTCTGATTAGCAAGAACCCTTGGGTTGGTTTCACGGTACTGTTTTTCATCAAATGTGTCTCCAAACCTCTTTATAGCTTTTTGAATTTCCTTTATGATTTTCTGTTCAATCTTTTCCAGATATTCTTCAATCAGGACGTCCGCACGATACCTTTTCTTTGAAACTTTATTATCAATAAGAGGATCATTGAAAGCCCCGACATGCCCGGAGGCTTTCCATATTTCGGGATGCATAAAAATAGCTGAATCCAATCCAACAATATTCTCATGAAGAAGAACCATGGAGTCCCACCAGTATTTCCGGATGTTGTTTTTTAATTCTACACCATTTGGGCCGTAATCATAAACAGCACTTAAGCCATCATATATTTCACTGGAAGGGAAAATAAATCCGTATTCTTTTGCGTGTGCTATAAGTTTTTTGAACAGATCGTCCATAAAAGAATTTTTTTTAAGCCGTAATTCAATAAAAAACCACCAACGGCATAAAAGTAAGAAATTAAATGCTTAATCATTTGAAAAAATATTTCAACTGTTCAACATTTTCAACTGTTCAACACTTCATTTAATAAACTCATCCACTATCTTTACACTATAAAAATTTATTTTAGAAGAATGATCATTAAGAAGGATTTTCTGGTTATAGGATCTGGAATAGCTGGCTTAAGTTATGCATTAAAAGTAGCTGAAAAGGCTAAGGTATTGTTGATTTCGAAAACAAATCTTGAGGAAAATAATACCAGATATGCTCAGGGAGGAATTGCTGCTGTGACTTATCCTCCTGATAATACCAAAAAACATACTCAGGACACTTTACTTTGCGGTGATGGTTTTTGTGACAGTAAAGTAGTTGAAATGGTGATTGAGGAAGCACCCCTGAGGATTCGCGAGCTAATAGAGATGGGGGTTCAGTTTGACAGGAATAAAGATGGCAAATTTGACCTTGCAAGGGAGGGAGGTCATACTGAATACCGGATCTTGCATCAGAAAGATTCTACCGGAGTGAGCATACAGGAAACTCTTATGGAAAGAGTTAAGAATCATAAAAATATTGAAACCAGGGAATATTGGTTTGCAATAGACCTTCTTACTCAGCATCACCTGGGTAAGCTTGTTAAACGAACAAACTCAGAGATTCAATGTTATGGGGCTTATGTTCTTGATCTGAAGAAAGGAAAGGTAAATACTGTATTGTCAAAAATCACTATAGTCGCAACCGGTGGGATTGGCAGTATATATGAAACAACTACGAATCCTGCTGTTTCTACCGGTGATGGAATTGCCCTCGTTTATCGTGCTAAAGGTCAGATTGAAAATATGGAATTTATCCAGTTTCATCCTACCTCCCTGTATAATCCAGGAGAGAAACCTTCTTTTTTAATTACTGAAGCTCTCAGGGGTTTTGGTGGGAATTTGAAGAATTCTAAAGGTGAGAAGTTTATGAATCGCTATGATGAAAGGGGAAGTCTGGCCCCAAGGGATATTGTTGCCAGGGCAATTGATAATGAAATGAAAATCTCCGGGGATGATTTTGTATGGCTTGATTGCACACATCTTGATTCTGATGAGCTTGTGGATCATTTTCCAAACATTGCAAAAAAATGCTTAAGTCTGGGGATTGATATCCGAAAAGATCTCATTCCTGTTATTCCGGCAGCACATTATCAGTGTGGTGGTATTAAGGTTGATAAAAATGGTCTAAGTACTATTTCAAATTTATATGCAGTGGGTGAAGTTGCCTCAACAGGCTTGCATGGTGCTAATAGGCTTGCTTCTAACTCTTTAATGGAAGCTGTTGTATTTGCCCACAGGTCAGCAATTGATTCACTTGCCAGAATTAAGGGTCTTTCTATCAGTAATAAATTGCCTGAATGGGATTATAGTGGGACTGGCCATCCTGAAGAAATGGTTTTAATCACCCAGAATTATAAGGAAATGCAGCAGATCATGAGTAATTATGTTGGTATTTTCCGATCTAACCTCAGGCTTAAAAGAGCCTTAAGAAGACTGGAGATCATTCATATGGAAACAGAAGGTTTGTATAAGAAATCTACCCTGTCGCAAAAACTATGTGAATTGCGTAATATGATCAATGTTGGATACCTGATCATTAAAATGGCTCAAAATCTTCATGAAAGCCGGGGCTTGCATTACACAATAAGCTACCCAAAGAAAAAGCGAAGCTCAGAATTTTAGCTCTTATAAGTCCGTGGTATTGTGATACTTGCGGGCATGTAATTTATTTACTACGTAGTATACTACGTAGTATAATGTAAGAATATTTCTTATTTTAAATTCTCCTCGAATAGTTTAAAGATCCGTTTATATTCGTCTGTCCAGCTGCTGGGTTCAACAAATCCATGTCTTTCAATAGGGTAAATTGCCATTTCCCAATTGTCTTTTCCAAGTTCTATCAATCTTTGTGTAAGTCTCACAACATCCTGGAAGTGAACATTGTCATCAAGCATTCCATGACAGATCAACAGGGGTTTATTTAAGCCCTCGGCAAAATATATTGGAGAGCTTCTAACATAAGCAAGGCTGTCCATAACGGGAGTATTTAAAATATTTGCTGTATATCCATGGCTGTAGTGAGCCCAGTCGGTAACAGACCTTAGAGCTGCCCCCGCTCCAAATACATCTGGTTCTTTAAACAGAGCCATGAGAGTAATGAAACCCCCGTACGATCCACCATAGATCCCAATATTTTCAGAAGAAATTCCATGTTCCTTCACGAGGTATCCGGCTCCATCTACTTGATCAGACAGGTCTTTCCCGCCCATGTGCCTGTATATTGCAGCTCTCCAGTCACGGCCATATCCTGCACTGCCACGGTAATCTATATCCAGAACTGTGTAGCCATTATCAACCAGAAAGTTATGGAACATATATTCCCGGAAATAACTGCTCCACCATTTGTGAGCATTTTGCAAGTAACCTGCCCCATGAACAAAAATTACAGCAGGTTTGCTTTCTGCCGGAGTTTCCGGCAAATAAAGCCGGGCTGGAACCATGACCCCATCCGATGCTTTAAATTTGATATAAGAGGGAGTTCTCCAGGAGTAAGACTTAAATTTTTCAGACTGCGAATATGTAAATCTTGTGGTTTTGGCTTCAGGCTCATTTTTTTTAATATATATATCCCAGGGCTGAGTTGCAGAGGAAAAAAGTATAACCATCCACTTTCCATCCGGAGATAAAGTCACTTTATTACTGCCTTCCATTGCAGTGAGTTGGATTGCTTTGCCTCCTTTTAAAGGCATCTTGTAGAAGTGTCTTTCTCCCGAATTTACCTCATTAGAAGAAAAATACCAGCTTTTATTATCGTTTGAAATAAATGGATCGTAAACTTCAAAATCTCCTTTAGTTAAGGCTTTCTTTTTCCCATTTTCAATATTTACCGTATAGAGGTGGGAGTAACCGGTTTCTTCTGATTGAAAATATATTTTTTTATTATCAGGCATCCAGCCCAGTACTCCTCCCCACCATCCTATACCGGGCCCGCCAATCCAGGCCTCATCATGTTGATGATCTAATAATTTCAGGTCTCCGCTGAAAATATCTATTAGCATAATCCACCTGTCTTTAAAATCCAGAGAGTTGATCTCTAACACTGCATTCATACCATCTTCTGACCAAATAGGGGAACTAATTGAAACTTTCCTGGAGCTTGTTTTTATATCCCCTTTTAAAGGATATTCTGAAAAATAATCCGGTTGCTTGTCAATACCGGGAATCTGGTCTGTTGAAACCTGAAAGACTGTATCATTTTCTATGTCATATATATATAATTCTACAGTTTCAAAATAGGGTGTTCCAACTTTTGATCTGGCATTATTAATTTCGGTATACCCAGATTCATTAACATAATTTGGAATTTTGGTGTTTTTTGAATCTTTTGTTGATTTATATATCAGGTAAGTCACAAATTTCTCATCCGGGCTTAATTGAATACTCCCGGAGCGTTCCTTTCCGGAATATATTTCCTTTGGTCGATGTGGTTTGTTTAAGTTTTTTTCTTCATCAGCTTCTGTATTTTTTTTCTTTCTTTCCTTTATTACCTGAAATAAGGAAAGTTGTTGGTCGTAAAGCCATTTTTCCTGTTCATTTGTATGTATTTTCTCATCTTTTCGGGGAGGAGAACTTGTGAAATTTGTAAGCTGGATTGTTTGACCTGTATTCAAATGCAATGAAAATAAATTTCCGGCTCTTGTATATATTATTTTTTCCAGGTCAAAACTAAATGTTGGTGAACTTTCATAATCCAGGGTGTTGGTAAGCTGAAAAGTTATACCTGTTTTTACATTCAGGATAAAAATATCACCATTTCTGCCAAAAGTTTTTTCAGATTTATCCTTGTTATAGTTTCCATACCTTGCTAAAAGGTCAGGCTTGTCTTTTTGTTCAATTTTAATGGAATTATGATCTTCCGGAACAAAGGAATACAAATCTGTATTTCCAGAGCTTCCTGAATCCCAGTTAAAATAGAACTTGCTACCATCTTCAGACCAGAAAATGTTCTCGGGTGATACACCGATCCATTTTGAATCCTGCATAATATTTTTTATGCTAAGATTTGTTGTAACTGTTTGAGTAAATGAAAGCCCGGGAAGCAGTAGCAGGGAGACGAGAATGACTAATTTTATTTTCATCTGTTTTTAGTTTATTAATCAGAACTATTCATGCTTGATCAGGATACCAGAAAGAATTGTCTTCCGGTAAATCAAGATCTTTATA
>JAYEGO010000492.1:0-2213 GCA_034659155.1 Bacteroidota bacterium
ACAGGAAAAACGCAATTAATACAGGTTTATATGCAAATGGTCTATTATCCACAGCATTAAAGCTAATGAAAAAATTTAATCTGGATACAATTGTGATAATACATATATTATACCAGTATTCTTTCCGATGCCTTAATAGCACTAATCCTTCAAACAGCGTACAGATAGAGCATTTCCCGCAAGACCAGGATACCTGTCAAAGCTACTGCTATTAAATAGCATGGTCTGGTAACTGGGATCTATTTCAAAAGACCTTCAAGATAATCGATTAAGATTGTCCATTCGTCTTCGGTAGGTATATGCCAACCAGCAGGGGCTATTTTGCGATTGTCCTTAACTGTATAATAGTTATATAGTTTACCATAAGTTGTACTATTGGCTGGGGTATTTTCATAATCGCAACAAGCACCAGTTTGAAGATCGCCCCACGCCGTTCCATCTATAACGTTGGGTAACTATGCATTTAATTCATTTCGCTCCATTAGATTTTAAGACTTGTACAATGTTCTCATGTCCTTCCTTCTGAGCGTATGATAAAGAGGTTTTACCCTCATCGGTTTTTGCGTTCACATCAGCTCCATTTTTTATCAGAAACCTCACCAGGTCCTCCCTGTTATTATTTGAAGCATAAATAAGAGGAGTCCAGCCATTAGTACTTGCTTCGTTTACACTGGCACCTTTCAATATAAGGAGTTCCGCCATTCCCAGTGATACTCTTTCGGAAAGAATTCCAAAAACACAACTTGTAAAAACACCAGAACCGTCTTCCTTCCTGACTTTGATATTAGCCCCTTTAGAAAGGAGAATCTCAACAAGTTCCTGAGAATTGCCAGCGGCTGCCATCAGTGCTGTGGCTCCATCTGAGCCAGCTATATTAATATCTGCTCCTTCTGAGATCAATAATTTTACCATAGCTGTATAATTATAATTACATGCCAGGATTAGCGCCGTATATCCATAGTTCTTCTCTTGATGGTTGATATCTGCACCCTTAGAAATCAGAAATTTTACTATCTCTTCATTATTATGTTGAATTGCTGTTAAAAGGGGTGTAAACCCGCTATACTCATCCACCTGGTTTATATCACTACCCGCAGCAATCATTTCTTTCACTGCTTTAAGGTCATTATCCATCACCTTTCCGATAAGGTCAGTCCTTTGAGAGAAAGCATTTGGAGTAGTTAATAATCCGATCAGAATAATTGAGAGAATAGCTGTCGTTCTTTTACTTATTAAATTTTTCATGATTATTTGTTATTTATATTTTTACGGGGGAAATTAATATAGTCAACAATTAATATCATTTTTCAATCTCAAAGATTTAATTTAGTTCTTTTCCATTCCCTGCATCATATCTCCCATTTCCATAATCTGGTATCCTTCAGGAATAGAGTAACTATTAGCATCAGGGATCCATAGTTCAATATCCTGTATTTCCATACCCGATCCTTCTGATCCATCAATGTGATTGATCAATTTTACGGGGAACTTATACTTGTCGGAATACCACATTGTAAACATTTTTTGTTTTACCTGTCCGTACTCGTCGCCTGTTATATTCCACAATTCAGACTTCATGCATTCAATACCATTAATAGTCTCTTTGCCAAGCTCTTTTAGAGTCCCGTCTTTCTTATAGTATTCAAATGCACTTATCGGATCGTTTCCTATACTCATAGGATTTTCAACCGGGCTTATCATAGCCATTTTTTGCTGTGGCATAAGTATAATCACTTTCTGTGAACCTTTTTTTACGATTATTGCTCCTTCCTGGCCATCTTCCTCAAATTCGTAACGATAACCGGCACCAGATGAATAGATCGCAAAAATTCGCTCATTCCCCATTGTTTTAAACACCATTTTTGCTTTGAATTGTCCGAAAAGACTAATACTCATAAAGAGCATGATCAAAATTGAAAGAAACTGTTTTAAATTTTTCATAAAATTCTTTGAAATTGTTATAATTACTCATGATAATAAATTATAAGAGTTTTTTGTGTTTCGCGCACTTATCCTGGAATATAGAATCCATAATCTTTCCCACCATTCCATCATTCCATTATTCCAATATTCCATCCTGAACTCATCTTTCTTACCAAAGAATTATAAAGGATTACTATAAACAGTAATAATACGGCGACAATTACAATAGCATAAATCATAATAATTGAATTTTAGTTTATAATTTCAATTTACTTTTGTGAAAGTAAGGG
>JAYEGO010000493.1:0-2210 GCA_034659155.1 Bacteroidota bacterium
TATTATGACTGTTCCTGCTGAAAAAGGTGATGCAAGAAATATCACTCAAACAACTTCTGTACATGAAAAATATCCCCAGTGGTCACCAGATGGAAAATACATAGCATATTTTTCAGATGCATCGGGGGAATATGAACTTCATATAAAATCACAGGATGGGAAAGTCAAATCAAAAGTATTTCCTCTTACAGGAACCGGATTTTATGCCTTTCCTGAATGGTCTCCTGACAATAATAAAATTTGTTTTGTTGATAACGGGAGAAATATTTATTTGTTGGATGTAGCATCTGGCACTATTAAAAAAATTGATGCTGATGAAATGTATGTTCCAGGTTCAATTCGAGATATATTTGGGGACTGGTCATTTGATTCAAAATGGATTAGCTACACAAAAATCACAAGCACTAATTTTAGCAGGGTTTACCTGTATTCAGTTGAACAAGGACTTTCTTATGAAATCACTGATGGTATGAGTGATGCCTCTTCACCGGTTTTTGATCCGGATGGGAAATACCTTTTTTTCTTAGCTTCAACCGATGCGGGTCCGGTAGTGAACTGGTTCGATCAATCCAACATTGATATGCGAATGAGTAATTCGATTTACCTGGCTACACTCCAAAAAGAAACTATTTCTCCATTTGCTAAAGAAAGTGATGAAGAAGAAATTAAAGATAAACCTGAATCATCTGATGAATCTGATGGCAAGAACAAAAAGGGGAAGAAGAATAAAGATGATGCACCTGAAAAATCATCTTCCTTAAAAATAGACCTGACAGGTATTCAAACCAGAATTGTAGATCTTCCTGTCAGGGCCGGAAATTACTCACAACTTTCAATGGGAAAGGAAGACGAGTTGCTATACATAGTTAGAAGTTCAGACAGGCGTGGCTCCGGCAAATTGCATAAATACGACTTGAAAGAAAGAAAAGATAAGGAAATTATGGAAATGGATGGTTTTGAGATTTCTGCAAATGGCAAAAAGATGTTATACTTTAAGGGCCAGACAATTGGAATTACAAATACCGGAGAAAAGCCAGAAGCTGGAAAAGGAATGATTAAAACTTCTGAACTGGAAGTGAAAATAGATCCTTTAGCAGAATGGCCACAAATTTTTGATGAAGCCTGGAGAATCAATCGTGATTATTTCTATGATCCCGGAATGCATGGTGCAGATTGGCCTGCCATGAAGGAAATGTATTATCAATTCTTACCGGATTTAGCCTGCAGGAGTGATTTAAACAGGCTGATTCAATGGATGTGCAGTGAAGTTTCAGTTGGTCATCATAGATTACAAGGAAGAGGTGAGCGGCTAAATAATCCCGCCAGGGTAAGTGGTGGCTTATTAGGAGTTGACTATACCATTTCAAATAACAGGTACCGTTTTGAAAAGATTTATGGCGGTTTAAACTGGAATCCGAATTTAAGATCACCTCTTACAGAACCCGGAATTAATGCTAAAGAAGGAGATTACCTTCTTGCAGTCAATGGCATCAATGTCACTGGAGATCAAAATCTTTATCAATTTTTTGAAAATACATCTGGTAAAATTGTGGAACTAAGTATTGGACCTAATCCTGATTATACAGGATCGAGACTTGTTCAGGTAGTACCTGTCTCAAATGAGTCGGCCCTGCGAAACAGGGACTGGGTTGAAGGAAACCTTAAAAAAGTTCATGAGGCCACAGATGGACAGGTAGCATACGTATATGTTCCAAACACTGCAGGCGCAGGACATGAATATTTTAAACGTTATTTCTTTCCCCAGGCAAACAAGAAAGCCATCATCATTGATGAAAGATTTAATGGTGGAGGATCTCTTGCTGATTATTATATTGATATTTTAATGCGACCATACCAGGCTCACTGGAATTTCAGGTATGGAAATGATTTGAAGTCTCCCAGTGCCTCAATACAGGGGCCTAAAGTTATGATCATTGATGAAACAGCCGGTAGCGGTGGAGATTTTTTACCCTGGATGTTTCGGAAATTCAATGTAGGAACCATGGTTGGAAAGCGAACCTGGGGAGGCCTTGTTGGAGTTCTTGGATTCCCTGAATTTATTGATGGTGGATCGGTAACTGCACCCAATTTGGCTATTTGGACAAAAGATGGGTTTATAGTTGAGAATGTTGGTGTAGCACCGGATATTGAAGTGGAACAACTGCCTTCAGAAGTGATAAAAGGCAATGACCCTCAACTTCAAAAAGCAA
>JAYEGO010000494.1:0-2209 GCA_034659155.1 Bacteroidota bacterium
TTTATGTCAAATGTCTCCCAAAGGGATGCCTTTGGCAAGAAGGCAAATGGCAAATGTTTCATGTAAATAAAAGAGGTCTTAACATTTGACATTATACATTTGACCTCTGACTTTTGACATTCTGTCTCATCGCTCACCTCTCATCTCTTCTTTTTCTTCCTTGCGCCCTATGCCCTTCGCCCTGTGCCTTCTTCACGTAATTCATCATTCCAATCTTCCATTCGTGTATTCGTCTTCAATCTGTGCATTAGTGGCCTTCTGGTCTTTCTCTTCCCCACTCCCAATAATAAGGACTCTTTCTGGTTTCAGGAAGGATATAAGGAACAAGCTGGTAATCTTTGGTATACTTTAGCAAGTATAAATTAGTATTTGTAATCCCCCAGCCCGGTATTAATCTTTTAAATTTAAAATCTGAGACAAGCATATCAGGATGATGATCCTGAAAACAATTCATAAACTTGTCTTCGTATGTAGCTAGTCCGCTTAAAAAATAATAGCTAATATCATAACCATTCCAGGCAAAGCTAAAAGGAACAGGCTCAGTTCTGAACTTTTTCCTGTATTTTTTCAGAAACTCCTTTACGTCCTTGTTTTCATAATTTAAATAATAAGAAGAACATATATAAATCCCAATATCATGATAATAATCGAGTTCAATATTTCTGAATTTCTGCCACTCCGGAAAGCCTATAACCTGAACATCATATTCCTTTGCCAGCTCATTAAGTTTGCCAAAAACATTACTCACAAAGGTTTCTTTTTCTGACAGAACAATTACAACATTCTTCCTGTCCGACAGCAGCGCATCTCCAATCTCATTTATGGTGTCACGTCTTTGCCTGATCTCAGAAAAAATCACTTCCTTCAATACAATATCCTCCAGGCGGTCAAACTGCGAAAGTGAGTCCAGTAATGTATATCTGAACTGTTCTATCCATGACAGTTGTGTAGAATCTTGTGCATGAACCAGCACAATATTTTTTCTATGATTATTGACAACAAGCTGAGAAATAATCTCCCCTTCCAACATTTGAGAAGGTCTAACCTGGAAAAGATAGGGGTTCTTTTTCAACAAACTGTCACTTTGAACAAAGGGGGATACAACTGGAATTTTCAGCTCATCAACATAGGAATTCAGTACATCAAGATTCATAGAATATACCGGACCAATTATAAGATCCAGATCATCCAGGAAGCCCATTTCAACAACTTCTCTTACCTTTTCAGGATTCTGGCCCGTATCAAAAGTGTACAAATCTACATTTAAACCTCTTTTTCTCAAGCTATCTATTGCAAGAAGAGCACCTTCATAAAACTCAATAAAACGATAGCTCCGGGGATAGATCCAGTTCTTATCCCTTTTGATTGTCTTGTATATTGGTTTGCCAAAATCATTCATCTTGCTGGAATCAACATATTCACGCTCATCATTCTCATCAAGATAAAGGGGAAGCATCAGTCCTAGTTTGATAGAATTATCAAAATATAAAGGCATCTCAATTTCGCAGATCACAACTGGTTCTTCCGGTAAAATAAGAGTATCGGGTCTGGCCTCAGCAAAAAATTCCCTGGTTCTCCGTGTCCGGGGAATTTTTATCCACATTCCTACCTTCAGCTCCTGGTCAAATATATTCCTATTTGCTTTCTTTAAGGAACGAAGACCGATTCCAAAACTTTTCGAAATAGAATAAAATGTTTCTCCCTCCCTTACTTTGTAATAGAAGTATTTACTATCTGGAGCGAAAAATTCCTGCCTTTCAGGCTTAAACTCAATTCTTGGAACAACTATCACTGTTCCAAGGGGGATATCCTCTATATCAAGCTCAGGATTTACTTCCAGAATCTCCTTAACTTCAATCGTATATTTGCGGGATATAGAATAAATAGTCTCTCCTGCCTGAATACTATGGTAATAATACTTACCAGTATCCCGTATTGGCTCTTCAGAAAAGCCAGGAGATTCAGATATCTTAAGTACCATTCCTGTTTTTAAACCCAGAATTAAAGAAGGATTATCCTTAGACAATTGCTTTGGAGTAGTGTTATAGGCTCTACAAATAGAATAAACCGTTTCTCCCAGCTTCACATTATGTATATAGTAAACAACCCCATCTAGAATCACTTTGTCACCTGACCTCTCCACAATTACATCCTGACAAAAAGATGCAGTTCCGGTTGACAAAATCAGGCCTGTAAAAAGCAGTAAAGC
>JAYEGO010000495.1:0-2204 GCA_034659155.1 Bacteroidota bacterium
TGATATTAGCTCAACAAAAAAGGGAAGGAATCGAATTTATTAGTATTTTTATTTGTTTTGGATATTCTAATTTTAATTGATCATGCATATTGCAATAGCAGGAAATATTGGTTCAGGAAAAACCACATTAACAGGGTTACTTTCAAAGCATTACGGATGGGAAGCTCATTATGAAGATGTGGATGATAATCCATACTTAAATGATTTCTATGAAGATATGCAGAGATGGTCATTCAATCTTCAGATTTATTTCCTGAATAGTCGCTTCAATCAGACACTGGATATTCGAAAGTCTGGAAAAACTGTTATCCAGGATCGTACAATCTATGAAGATGCCTATATTTTTGCCCCCAATTTGCATGCTATGGGTTTAATGTCAACACGGGATTTTGAAAATTATTTTACCTTATTCAACTTAATCAACGGCCTTATTAAACCACCCGATCTTATCCTTTATCTAAGGGCTACAGTTCCAACACTTGTTAGTCAGATTCAAAATCGGGGGAGGAAATATGAAGACAATATCAGGTTGGATTATCTGAAACGTTTAAATGAAAGGTATGAAGCATGGGCGGAAGCATACAATATGGGAAATTTTTTGATTGTGGAGGCTGATCATTATGATTTCCCACATAATGCAGACCATCTAAGTGAAGTAATTGATAAAATCGATGCCGAAATTCACGGATTATTTTAATTCGGTTTTCAAAAAGCTCAGGATTTCTTTCCAACGGGCATGATCCATCTTGGCTCCAATTACTTCAATTACCTTTCCTGATAATAGAGCACCTATTTGTCCGCATTTATCAAGTGAATATCCCTTAAGTAAGCCATATAAAAAACCTGAAGCGTACAGGTCGCCAGCTCCTGTTGTGTCTTTGCTATTAGCTTTTATTACCCCAACTTTATAAATATTTCCTTTATGTTTTATCAATGAACCCTTACTCCCAATTTTAACCACCGCAATATCACACATTTCTGATATTTCATTCAAGGCTTCTTCGGGGTTTTTCCCAGTAAGAGATTTTGCCTCCTCTTCATTTGCAAACACAATATCAACGTGTTCAGAAATAATTTTTTTCAGGAATTCCAGGTTTTCCTCAACAATATTATAACTGGCCATATCGATAGATATCTTTGCGCCTTCTTCTTTCGCCATCATAATTGCCTCAGTCACAAGCTTATGATTGGGAACCAGGTAACCTTCAAAATGAAAAAAATCATAGCCTGAAAAATGATCATTCTTGAGCATATCCGAATGGATTTCCAGTGCAGCACCTAAATAGGTAGCAAATGTTCTTTCTGAATCCGGAGTAATAAAGGCAGTTGCATATCCAGTACCTGTATCCATGTAATTCAAAAATGTTTTGATCTTATGATCTTCAAGATCAGATTGAAAATAACTACCATACTCATCCTTTCCAACAGCACCAATATATCCGGTATTTATCCCCAGCCTTGCCAATCCATGAATTGTATTAGCTGCAGATCCTCCGGAGCTCATAACTTTTTTCAGTGCTTTTGTATAATGAAGAATTTTTTCTGCCCTTTCCCTGTCTACCAACTGCATACTGCCCTTAGGGAGGCTTAACTCGCTTAGTATTTGATCATTATCTAGCTTAATTAACACATCAACCAGGGCATTCCCAAGGCCAAGAACTTTTTTCATACTATAGATTATTAAAATTTTTGCAAATATATTGTTTAATTAATGAAAACCGACTATTTTTGCCTCGCTAAAAATTCCTCATTAGCTCAGTCCCGATTTATTTGAAATCTTTGATTTCTTTAATAAATCGAGGATCCTCGAAAATCTATTAAAATCAAAGATTTTATGATTTTCGGGATTGGTTAGAGTCCCGACTCGTCGGGATTAATCAGAGGGCTCCTGGCAGAAGTCCAGGATAAGGAAGTTTTGAAAAAAGTATTTATTAAATTCCTCATTAGCTCAGTTGGTTAGAGTCCCGACGAGTCGGGATTAATCAGAGGGTCCTTGATTAGAGTTTAAGATGAGGAAGTTTTGAGAAAAGTATTTAACAAATTCCTCATTAGCTCAGTTGGTTAGAGCATCTGACTGTTAATCAGAGGGTCCTTGGTTCGAGTCCAAGATGAGGAGCAAAAAAACGGAGATAAATTCTCCGTTTGTTATTCTGGCATGTTTCATATCTACATCATTTATTCTCCATCAGCCGACAAGTATTATA
>JAYEGO010000496.1:0-9146 GCA_034659155.1 Bacteroidota bacterium
AAAATCCCAGGTTCGCGCGTAGTCATTATCCTTATTGCTATATAAAACATTTTTGTTCACATCCATTACTTTAAATTCAATCTCAGGAAGATTGTCAGAACCACAGATTGCAATCCTGTACTCCTGGCCAGAATAGAATGTCTTATACAATTCCGCTTCTTCACCTTCTGTGAGAATAGCAGCGTGGTAGTTCCCGTCATGAATAAACGGCACTAATTCCATTCTGCATATCTTTTTAGCAAAACCCTTGCATTGAGCATTCGCATTCAGGGGAACAAGAACCAATACAAAAGATATTATAATTAGGTACAGAATTCTTTTCATAACTATATTATTTATGAGATGTATTTATTTCTGATTATTTCCACCTTATCCTTCAATTCTAAAAATATTTCAGAATTTAAAGATGATTGAGTCTTTGATTTAAGTGTAGTTACATTTGTCTCTTCATCAACAGAGGTAACAATGGGAGTTGTAGTAAGAGTAACTTTATCAAAAGTTGCTTTCAAATTCTTAACATCTTCCATTACAGATTGCACGTCAGGACTGTCCATACTCTCCTCAAGCAGCTTAACTACAATCTCAAGAGACATTTTCTGATCCATAATTCTGGTTACCAGAGAATTGTCCTGTAATGAATCTTCGTCAACCATTTGTGTTGCAAGAAACAATCCTTCCATCCAGCCACCAACAAGAACAATAGCTGCTACATTTGCTCTGTTATTTTCCTGCAAATAAGAACTGGAGTTCATAAAAGTATCTGAGATAATTTCCATGATGATATCTCTATTGTTGATATTCTCTTCTAATCTTTCAATAGTTTCATCATTTATTGCATCAAGAATACCCAGCCCATCTGCCATCTTTTTTGCAGCATTCATATAATCGATGGATGCTGAAGTTTGGTCATACAAACTTGCAAAACTCAAATCGCATGTATAAGACCCCAGGTTCAATGCCAGGCTCTTGGTAGTTGTATAATTTCCTGCATTATCTAAGGGGTTTAACAAATCTTCATTGTAAACTGCCCCTGCAGACCTGATCATCATAGCTGTTTCAAGCGGTGAAGGCAAAGAGTAAAAAATCTTTTTAACTTCACCAATATCCTCCAAAAAGTCTGAATCTAATTGACTGATATCAACTACAACCTCCTCGGGTTCTCCAGTTTGCCCCTTTCCTCCACCAGAACTGCAGCTAGCCAGAAACAAAACGGCTGCGAGTAGCATCAGGCTGTACTGAAACATTGTAAATGAATACTTTTTCATAAGTAAATGATTTTTGGAAATGATTCTTGTTAAAGCTTCCATTGTAAAAGTAAAATTAATATTTTAATTTAGAAAAGCAATACTCAATTAATATGAATAGCTTAAAAGAAAGATACCGCTTTCTAATTCATGTCTAAATAAGCTATCTAAATGTAAAGTACGTATATCTGTTCAAATGGTTTTAAAATCAGACATATTTTTTTATCATTCATGTAAGATTAAAATACCTGTTTAATTTTCAAAGATGCTAATTCGCTGAATCTGTTTTAAGAACTAAAAACTTACCAACCAGTACTGCAATTACAATAGTCAGATAGAGTTGCCCTGAAACTGATATTAGCAAAGCTAATGATCTGGCTTGCGGCAAGATAGGTAGAATATCGCCATATCCAAGTGTTGTTAAGGTGACGAATGAGAAATACATTAGATCTGAAATGTTATGATTTCCCTCGCCGGGAAAATAAAAAGCAGAAGGATACATATGGTTAATAAAAACACTCAAAAAGGTAAACAAAACACCCATAAGTAAGTATCCGGAAATAGAATCCAGAATGACAGTACTATCTACCTTCTTACTCCCTGCAATCTGGATTAACAATTTTAATACGATAATTATAAAAAACAAAACTACTACAAGTTGAGAAATAGACTCTAACAATGGAAGATGCAATAAATCACTCAACCACATTACTGAAAATGATCCCATAGCTGCATACAGCATTAGCTTTCGTGCCCGCTTTAAGGACAAAGCACTCACAAAAAAAATTATAGAATAAAACAACCTATACAGTATACTATGCCATTCAACCGGGAAAAAAGGAACAATGAAAATAGTGATCAGAAGTAGCCCAACAAGTATGTAGCTATTGAAAACTAAAATTGAAAATACAGATCTGAAAGAGAACATAAGTTCGCAAATTAATGATGGCTAGAAAAATATTTCATAAACTGTGATCTCTCATAGAGTGAAGGGTCGGGGATATTACGATAGCTCAATTTCCCCTTGAAATCTTCAATACTTTTGAATCCCCGCTGGTCCATCCATATCTCCAGTTCAGAGATCATACTTGAGATATGCCCTATCCCATTTTTGTACAAAACCGAGCATACCTGAACTGCAGAAGCACCTGCAAGTATTAACTTAATCACAGACGTCCCATCATGTACGCCTGTTGAGGCAGCAATATCAATATGTTCAACAGAATTTGACAGAATCCCCACCCATCGCAAAGTTTGCCTGATTTCTGAAGGTGAACTGAAAACATCTGAAGGAATTAATTTCAACTCCTCGATATCAATATCAGGTTCATAAAAACGGTTAAACAGAACCACTCCAGCTACTCTCCGGTTGTACATTCTATCAACAAGGTTGAGTATATTTGAAAATTGTCTTCCCAATTTAAAGGAAAGTGGGATATGAATAATTTGCTTCAACTTTTCAGCTAACTCGTAATAAAGTTCCTCTTGCTGTGAAGAGGTCTGATCTTTATTAGTTGGAAGGAAAAACACATTGATTTCCAATGCATCTGCACCTGCAGTTTCAATTTTCCTTGCGAAATCAAGCCAATCTTCTGCAGACACGCAATTCACACTTGCAATAACAGGAATATTTACTGCAGCCTTAGCCTCCTCAATAAGAGAAAGATACTGGCCAATTGAATTATCCTTCGTGTAATTTCGAATATAGTCATCAGCCTCCGGGTAATCACTATTGCTCTGGTACTGTCCGGCTTCAAAACTCAACTGTTCTTCAAACAAAGACTTAAGGACAACTGCCCCTGCACCAGCCTTCTCTGCTTCAATAATCTTTTTTACTGAATCGGTTAGTCCCGAACTACTTACAATAATGGGATTTTTTAAAGACAAGCCAAGATACTTAACATTCAGTTTTGCCATAACCCTGGGTTTATTATGATTAATAATTTATTTGTATCGCTCACCAAAAATTGCACTTCCTATTCGAATCATGCTACTTCCCTCTTTAATAGCAATTTCATAATCACCTGACATACCCATAGAGATCTCTTTAAAGTTCTCATCGTTTTGAAAATACCGGGATTTGAGATTCAGGTAGGTATTGTAAAGTTCTTTAAATTCCTTGCTTATTATGCTTTCATTATTAGTTAGAGTTGCCATACCCATTACGCCAATCATTCTAACATTTTCAATTTCTGCATACGCCCTTGAATCCAGAATCTCGAAAATCTCATCAGGTAAGAACCCAAATTTTGTTTCTTCAGATGCAATATGGAGTTGAAACAAACCATTAAGTATCCGTCCTGCTTTCTTTGCTTCCTTATCCATTATCTTAATTAGCTTAAAGCTATCAACTCCATGAAGCAGATGTACAAAAGGAGCAATATACTTCATTTTATTAGACTGGAGATGACCAACCATATGCCATTGGATATCTTCTGGCAGCTCTTCAAATTTTCTGACAAGTTCCTGCACTTTATTTTCCCCAAACACCTTAAATCCATTTTGCCAGGCATCAAGGATCATATCATTGGGCTTAGTTTTTGATATAGGAATAAGCTGAACATTTTCAGGAATTTTTTCCAGAAAGCTTTGAATATTATCAGAAATGAGTCCCATAATTCAATTTAGAATTCTATTCAAAAGTAAGAAAAAATAATTCGGGTTAACCCAGGTCATGGATAACCAGACCACTTCTCAATTTTGGTTCAAACCAGGTGGTCTTTGGGGGCATAATATTATCTGTATCTGCAATATTAATGAGTTGTTTCAAGCTTACAGGGTATAATGCAAAAGCAACTCTCATTTCACCTGAATCAACCCTTTTCGCAAGCTCATCCAATCCCCTGATTCCACCTACAAAATCAATCCTGGTGGAAGTACGAAGGTCAGTTATATCAAGCAGGGGCGCTAAAACTTCCCTGGTAAGTATAGTTACATCCAGTACATCAATCGGATCATTGTTATCATAGGTGTCTTCTTTTGCTGACAGGGAATACCACTCCCCATCAAGATACATGGCGAAATCATGAAGCTTGTTTGGTTTAAATATCTTTTTCCCCTTTTCCTCAAGCACAAAACTTTTTGCAAGTCCAATCAAAAACTCCTCTGAACTCATTCCGTTCAGGTCTTTTACTACCCTGTTATAGTCAATAATAGTAAGCTGGTTATCAGGAAAGAGTACTGTAAGAAAGAAATTGTATTCTTCCTGCCCTGTGTGGGCTGGATTGTTTTTCTCTTTTTCATTCCCAACAAGAGCTGCAGCAGCTGTTCGGTGATGGCCGTCTGCGACATAGCTTGCCGGAACCTGCTCAAAGAGATGGCTAATTTTCTCAATTAAATCATCCTTGTCAATCACCCAAAAATGATGTCCTACACCATCCTCAGCAACAAAATCATATACGGGTTTGTTGCTACTGACAAAATTTTCAACAATACTATCAATTTCAGGAACTGCAGGGTAAGTGAAAAATACGGGTTCAATATTTGCATTGTTAATTCGCACATGAATCATTCTGTCTTTCTCTTTATCGGGGCGCGTTAATTCATGCTTCTTTATTACCCCATTCATATAATCTTTAACCGATGAGCACCCAACCAATCCATACTGGGTTTTCCCGTTCATAGTTTGGGCATAGATATAGTAATTCTCTTTATTATCCTGTATCAGCCATCCATTATTCTTAAAATCAATGTAATTCTCTACAGCCTTATCATATACTTCCTGGCTGTGAACGTCAATGCCAGGTTCCAGATCAATTTCCGGTTTAATAATATGCAGAAGGGAGTACTTATTTCCCTGTGCCGCCTGTCTTGCTTCTTCTGAATTCAGAACATCATAAGGCCTCGAAGCCAATTCTGAAGCTATGTTAACAGGAGGCCTGATTCCTTTAAATGGTTTTAAAACTGCCATGGAATAATGGTTATTGATTAATGACTATTGATTAATGACTATTGATTAATGATTATTGATTAATGATAAATGTTTACTCTCCACTCTCCTGGTTCATTGATCTCAATTTCCAATTCAATAGTGGATCTGAAAACTATGATCCCATCATCAACTTCAATATTGTATTTGAGATAAACATAAAAAGGGAATTTCACTTGGTAAAATGACAGCCGGTTGGGAGAATATGATTCAATAACCTCTGAGCGAATAATAAAACCGGGCATCAGCCTGAGTTTTCCACCTGAATTGGGAGGCCGGAAATTCAGGTGCACATTCTGACCATCACCCATATTCTTGAAACTTAATGACCCCATGAACTGAGCATTCAACACCTTATATTCATAAGGGGGTTTATTCTCCGTACCGACAATGTCGCTTTGTTCAACCTCTGGCAAAACACTATCTGGTAATGCCATAAAACGATATTCTCCAGTTGAATCAGAACTTTGTATCTTCTTCTGAGAACAGGAAAAAGAAAAAAAAGCAATAAAAATAAGAAAGAAAGACAAGCGATACATATATACCGGGAGTTAGTTTACCTTAAAAGTTGCAACTCCTTCCTCAATGAAAGCAACAATTTGATTGGCTGCAGCTTTGCCTGCATTTATATTTGCTTCTGCAGTCTGGGCCCCCATTTTCTTGGGTGTAAAGAAATACCTGCCTGGAAAATCATTTTCAATCTTCTCATGACAATCCGGAGCAATGTCTGACAGGTATTTAAAATCTGGTCTTTCTGAGAATAGTTTCAACAAACCTTTCTCATCAATTACCTCTTTGCGTGCAGTATTAACCAGGCTTGCACCTTCCGGCATCATGTTTAAAATATCATATCCAATGGAAGATCGTGTTTCTTCATTGGAAGGAATATTCAAGGAGATATACTGAGAGCTCCTGTAAAGATCCTCTACTGATTTTACTACTTCCACACCCTCCTTTTCTATTATCTCTGCCGGAACAAAAGGGTCAAAAGCAAAAACCTTCATACCAAAACCTTTCGCAATCCCCGCAACTAATTTACCCACATTGCCAAAAGCATGAATGCCCAGGGTTTTTCCTTTCAATTCAGTCCCTGCAGTCCCATTGAAGCCATTACGGGCCATATAAACCATCATGCCGAGGGCAAGTTCTGCCACGGCATTTGAATTTTGCCCGGGTGTGTTCATAGCTACTACATTTGCCTCTGTTGCAGCTACAAGATCAATATTGTCGTAACCTGCCCCGGCACGAACAACAATTTTTAGATTTTTTGCTGCCTTCAGAACTTCTGCTGTAACTTTATCACTTCGTATAATCATGGCATCCACATCAGATACTGCCTGTATCAATTCTGATGGATCTGTGTACTTTTCAAGCAGGATCAACTCATAAGCTGCATTTTCAAGAACTCCCCTGATTTCACTAACAGCAGCAGGGGCAAAAGGTTTTTCAGTGGCAACAAGTACTTTTTTCATTTGAGTAAATTTTATTTTTAATGGTCAAATGTCTATCCCGATATTGCCGGAACAGCTCACATTTCATTATTATTTAATAGTTTCTATTGTTGTATTGTAGTATGTTTGGGCTGATTCAGGAAATTAAGCTTTAGAAGTTTCAAATTCTTGCATCACTTCAATAAGGGCCTCTACACTTTCCCTTGGTAAAGCATTATAAGTTGAAGCACGGAAACCTCCAACAGAGCGATGCCCCTTGATTCCAATCATTCCTTTCGCAGTAGCAAATTCAAAGAATTCCCCTTCAAGTTCTGAATATTGCTCATTCATTACCCAGCAAATATTCATGATAGAACGATCCTTAACATCTTTAACCGTAGGCTTAAATAGTTTATTCCTGCCAATTTCATCATACAATAATCCTGCTTTGGCTATATTCTTTTTATACATCTCTTTTAAGCCGCCATGTGCTTTCAACCATTTTAAAGTCTGAAGGGCTGCAAAAACCGGCAATACAGGTGGAGTATTAAACATAGATCCCTTGTCAATATGTGTATGGTAATCAAGCATAGTAGGGATAGTACGGTCTACTTTACCCAGAGCATCTTCTTTAATAATTACGAATGTAACCCCTGCAGGGGCCAGGTTTTTCTGTGCACCACCATAAATCATAGCGTATTTTGAAATATCCACAGGCCTGGAGAAAATGTCTGAAGACATATCTGCAATAAGTGGAACTTTACAATCCATATCTTCAGTAATCTGGGTTCCATAAATTGTATTATTAGTAGTAATGTGAAAATAGTCAGAATCGCCAGGAACTTCATATCCCCTGGGGATATAGTTAAATATTGCTTCTTTGGAACTGGCAACTTCCACTACTTCTCCATAAAGCTTTGCTTCTTTTATTGCTTTCGACGCCCAGGAACCGGTATTCAGGTAAGCAGATTTATTTTGCATCAGGTTCATAGGAATCATTGTAAACTGGGTACTGGCACCTCCCCCCAAAAACAACACATGATATCCTTCCGGTATTTCGAGTAAATCCTTAAACAATTGTTGCGCTTCATCCATTACCGCAATAAATTCCTTGCTTCTATGAGAAACTTCCATGACAGATAAGCCTGTACCGGCGAAATCCTTTACGGCTTCTGCTACATTATCAATGGTATACTGTGGTAATATTGACGGACCTGCATAAAAATTATGTTTCTTCATTTTTGTATTTTTTTATTGATTAAGTAATTACATTCAAATTTAAGTAAATAAAATTGCTTTCTATTCCTTTTTGTCTCTCAGGCCTTAAAAATCGGAAGTTTAACAAGCTCAGCCCTGAGAGATTTATTCCTCACTTTAATAAATATCTCTGTTCCGGCTTTCCAGAACCCTTTATCAAGATAGGCCATGCCAATCCCTTGCTTCATCATAGGAGACATAGTTCCTGAAGTCACCTCTCCAATTCTTTCTCCCTCAGCATTTACCACTTCATAATGCTGCCTGGGAATGCCTCTCTCGGTCATTATAAAGGCTTTCAATCTTTTTTCCACACCTTCTTCTTTCTGCTTTAGGAGATAATCTTTATCAATAAAGTTCTTATCCTCCGTAAATTTCGTAATCCAACCCAGGCCAGCCTCAATTGGTGAAGTATTATCATTAATATCATTACCATACAAACAATAACCCATCTCAAGTCTCAGGGTATCTCTTGCTGCCAGGCCTATGGGTAAAATACCAGATTCACTTCCCGCTTCAAAAACCGCATCCCACAGTTTCTTCCCGTCTTCGTTTTTTACATAAATTTCACATCCTCCTGCACCGGTATATCCGGTTGTGGAAAACAATACATCCTTGATTCCAGCGAACTCTAATATTTTATAGGTATAAAATTCCATGTCTACAATGCTCTCTTTGGTGAGTTTTTGCATTGCTTCCAGTGCTTTTGGCCCCTGTATAGCAAGCTGAGCTGTTTCTTCAGAGGCATTGATCAGTTCAGTTCCTGGCTTCAAGCCAAATTTTTCTCCCTGATCTACAACCCAATCCCAGTCTTTCTTAAGGTTGGCTGCATTTACAACCAACAGATAGTTTTCTATTCCCATACAATATACAAGAAGATCATCTACAATCCCGCCCTTTCCGTTTGGGAAGCATGAATATTGGATCTTCCCTTCATTTAGTACAGATACGTCATTCGAAGTAATATATTGCAAATACTCCAGAGCCTTAGGTCCTTTCACCCAAATTTCCCCCATATGGGAAACATCAAAAACACCAAGATGATTTCGTACATGAATGTGCTCATTGTTAATTCCGGAATATTCAATAGGCATAAGATAACCTGCAAATGGCACCATTTTAGCACCCAATTCTTTATGAAATTCTGTAAAGGCTGTATCTTTCATTTAAGGTATAGTATTATGATTCTTCATTTTTACAAATGTAGAATTTTAGCTTAATAAGATTAGTGATAATTATCAGTTGTTGGAATGAAGAGTTTAGAAAAGGTTTAGGGGGTTTAGGAGGTTT
>JAYEGO010000497.1:0-2189 GCA_034659155.1 Bacteroidota bacterium
GAATTCCTTGTGCATCTGGGCGGGCAGTTAAGTTCCAAAATCCAGATTGTAAACTCTGCTCAAAGACAAATGATACATCTTGCAGCGGTTTTTTCCTGTAATTTTGTCAACCACTTTTATAATATTGCATCCCGGATACTAATAAATAATGATCTTCCTTTTGAACTATTATACCCGCTGATTCTTGAGACAGCAAATAAGGTTCAGGGGAATTTACCTGGGGATGTGCAAACCGGACCGGCTAAGAGAAATGACCAGGCAATCATAAAAAAGCATTTGGAGCTATTGTCTTCTAACCTGTGGTACCAAAGTCTTTACTCTGAATTGAGCAAAAGTATCCGACAGGAAATAGAAGCAGATATTAATTAGCAAATATCTTATTTCAGAGGAAAAAAAAAGTATTAGAATGAGCAATTTTAAAGAAGAATTAAGAAAAGTAAAAGCCTTTGCATTTGATGTAGATGGAGTGCTTTCCAGTCATGTACTTACTCTTCACCCTGATGGAGAACCAATGCGAACTATCAATATTAAGGATGGTTACGCTATTCAACTGGCTGTTAAAAAGCAATATCCAATAGCTGTAATTACCGGTGGTAATTCTGATGCCGTTTTGAAGCGCTTTAAAGGGTTGGGTGTAACAGATGTTTACCTTAATTCCTTTGATAAGAAACACGATTTTGCAGATTTCCTTGAAAAATATAAATTGGATGCCACATCTGTACTTTATATGGGGGATGATTTGCCCGATTATGAAGTTATGAAGATTGTAGGCTTTCCTACATGCCCCGCTGATGCAGTGGTTGAAATAAAGCAGCTATCCATGTATATCTCAAACCTGAGGGGAGGAGAAGGTTGTGTCAGGGATATCATTGAGCAGGTTCTCAGGCTGCATAATAAGTGGATGGACGGAGATGCCTTTAGCTGGTAATAATAGACTATTTTAAACCAATATTATTTTTAGGATGAAAGCATTATTGCAACTAATACGCTGGCCAAACCTTTTAATTATTATTGCTACCCAGTATCTAATGCGTTATGCCATACTGGATACAATGTTGAAAAACATTTATGTATATATTAATTCAGAGACTGTTAAGGTTCCTGATATGGAATTACAGCTTTCTGATTTCCAGTTTTTATTACTTGTTATGTCAACAGTGTTTCTGACTGCTGCCGGATATGTGATAAACGATTATTTTGATACCAAAACAGACAAGCTCAACCGGCCTCATCGTGTAGTAGTTGGAAAATTAATATCCCGCAGGCTAACCATGACTATTCACCTTGTACTCAATGGATTGGGAGTTGCCTTAGGATTTTATCTTGCATGGTCTATTGGCATGATGTTCTTAGGCTTTGTTTTCCTGTTGGTATCTGGTCTTCTGTGGTTTTATTCCACAACTTATAAAAGACAATTTCTTATTGGGAATATACTGGTAGCCTTTCTAACCGGACTTGTCCCTTTTATGGTAGCTCTTTTCGAAATACCTTTATTAATGAATGAATATAATGCTATCATGATAGACTTTGACATAAACTTGAATCATATTCTCCTTTGGATTGGAGGTTTTTCATTTTTTGCATTTATTACAACATTGATCAGGGAACTTGTAAAGGATATGGAAGATTTTGAGGGAGACCGTGCCTATGGAAGGAGAAGCTTGCCAATAGTTTTAGGACTGAATATCTCAAAAATTATTGTCTCTGGCTTAATCCTGATTACCCTGTTTGCATTGTTTGTAGTTGTTGTTTTTTACCTGAATGATCCTATCACTTTTAGCTATATGATTATTGCCCTGGTGATACCTATGACATTTCTTATTTTCAGGCTTTGGAAAGCAAATTCAAGCAAGGCATATCATATAGCAAGTATACTTACCAAGGTCATCATGCTTTCCGGCCTGGCTTATGCCGTTTTGGCTCATTTCATAATTGTCAACCAATTAACTAATCTTGGATGATATGAGGACAGGTATGTTAGACTGGAAAATCCTGCTTGCTTCTCAATCTCCACGGAGAAGAGATCTGATTCAGGAACTGAATTTGCAGGTAGAAATAGTTCAAATACCTGAAACTGATGAATCTTTTCCTCAAGATATGGATCCTTTTAATGTTCCGGTTTTTCTTGCGAAGAAGAAAGCCCTGGAATTTAAGGGTAGTCTAAAGAAAAATGAAGTATTACTTACAGC
>JAYEGO010000498.1:0-9091 GCA_034659155.1 Bacteroidota bacterium
ACACTCTAAAAGCGCGTAAGCGATTATGATAGAGAAACTGTAAGTCTATTAGATAAAATGTATTATAGCTTGTATTAATAGATTATTGTCAGCAAGCATTCAGATAAACCTTAACTTAGCTTAAGGAGCTAACCAAAAACCAACTGAGACGCCTAATAATGTTCCGATAACATAACCAAGTATTCCCACTAATACAGCAGGTGTAACCATTTGTTTTAAACCAAAAGTAGCTGCCATTGGTGCTGCCAGGGTAGGACCTGAAACATTTGCACATGATGCTATGGCAATTTCCTTAAGGCTAAACTTAAATATCTTGCCAAATATCATCATAAATACAAACTGGATAATAAGCGTCAGCGTTGCAAAGATAAGTATACTGGGACCTGCAAGGAATACATCCTTTAGATTGGAAGCTGCCCCGACAACAGCCAGGAAAATATAAAGCATGGACATACCTATGCTGAATGCAACATTTTCGAGTTTCTGTAATATTGAAGGGAAGCTAGAAGCTAAAATAGCCATTAATATAGTGATTACAAGTAGATTAAGATTTGCTGAGGTATTAAAAAGATTCTGCAACAAGCCAGCTATCAAAGAACCCAGAACTGTTACTATAGCTGCAATGGTAATTGCATAAGTTATAGAAGCTATGTCAGCCTTATTTTCATCCTTGTCAGTCTTCTTCTTAATTGCAGCATTTTTATTTTCTGAAAATTCGGGATAATATTTTTGTAAAACCTTAATAAAAGGCAGGTAGAATAGAAAGATAAGGTAAAACTGTATCCCGAAATTATCAACAGCCATAGTTGTAGTAAACAGGCTGCTTGTGCTGAAATCAAGTGTTTCTGAAGCTGCAACAAAGTTAACACTGCCGCCAACAAGGGTAGCAATGAACACGCCTGCAACTTTATAAGCCTCGGGTCCTATATTCACCAGGAAAAAACTGATAATTGCCCCCAGAACTATTCCAACTGCGCCTATAAGGTATATTACTATCAATCGTCCCGACTCTTTAATGATCTTTATAATATTCGCATTAAAAAGAAGAAGGGGGATGGCCATAGGGGTAACATAGTCGAACACAAAGTCATAAACTGCAACATCTTTGTTACCCGAGGCAGAGGGAAGAAAATGTACCAATGCCAGTAGGGCTGTTATTACCATTGTGTACATAACTCCGGCAATGTTCTTGATCCAACCTTTTTTCTCTGCATAAACACCAAATGCCGAACTAGCCAGAAGCACTGCCCATATGGCAAGGTGACTGTCTGCTGAAATAACTGAATTCATAGTCAATAATCTGTTTTTGAAAAAAACAAATATAAATATATGGAAGTTTTAATCACTATTAATTTCTTGTTTTCTTTTTTCAAATTGAGTTTCCTTTGAATTACAATTGATAAGCATCATGAACCAAGCTACACAGGGTGGCTATGTGAGCATCATCTAAGATGCAGAACCGTAGGCTAACATTAAACACCAATAATAAGCCCTGTAGGGGCACTTGTTGCAGTTCGTTATTAGATAAAATGCTGTTTGAGGAGCTGTTTCAACACGCTTAACAGATATGGATTTGAAAATACCAACTGCTATTGCAAACTTCTTTTAATCATCCCGCTAAGTCATAACAGATTGCCGCGCCACTTCCTGCCTGTCGGCAGGCAGACATTTGTCTGAATTTATGAGCGAGCCTTGATTTTTTCGTTCTTTTTGATCAACCGACCGAAGGGAGCTCACGAAAACCGAAGAATTCGGTTTGAGTAACGAAAAAGAACAAAGGATATTTTCTTTATTTAAAAAGCGGTGGAAAAAACAAGTGCCAGTCGCGAAAAAACATATTAAAAAACTTTGCCATCACTATATTTTAGCATATTATTGCACCTGATTTTTATCACTTTCCTTACAAATGAAAAAGCTTCAAATCATACTATTATTCTCAATATTATCTACCTGTCTATTTAGTCAGAAAGATTATAAACAGGCTTATTTTATTAATAATGATAATGAAAAGATTGATTGTTATATTAAGGATATGGATGTTAGGGATAATCCAACAGGATTTGAATACATCCCTAGAACGAAGAGTGAAAGCTATACTGCAAACATTTCAACTGTTAAAGTATTTCAAATAGGGACGACAAAGAAATATATTAGGTTTTCAGGCAAAATAGATCGTACAAGTGTCTCACTGGATAATGTTGATGATAACAGGAATCCAGTTTGGTCTGATGAGGTCATCTTTTTAAAAACACTAGTAGAGGGAGAAGCATCTCTGTATGTATATCGAGAAGGAAATTTGGTCAGGTATTTCTACAAATCGAGTAGCAGTAAACCTATAGAACAGCTTGTATTTAAACATTACAGGGTTGAAGCATTGACAATGGGTTCAAACAAGTATTATCAACAACAATTGTTTAACAATATTCGAATTTATGAAATGGACCTTAAGGATTATGAGACTATAGAGTATAAGGAATCTGAACTTATAGAATATTTCCTGAACTATAATAATAGCAAAGGAGTTAGCAGTATTCGATATAAAACCCTTAAAGACAGGGAATCTTTTAACTTAAAAGTGGTTGGTGGGTTTTCTTTAGCAGCAGAATTTAAAGCCGAAAATGATGTCATTGACAGGGAATTGATATTTGATCCGTTTTTTTCATTTACAATAGGTCTTGAAGCAGAGTATATATTGCCATTCTGGAAAAACAGGTTTTCATTATTCTTTAATCCTGCTTTTGTTTATTTTAAGGGCGAAGAAGAAATCACAAGAGTATTTCTAACAATAGAGAATACTTATTTGTATGAGATCAATTACGCTGCAATAGATCTTCCATTTGGATTCAGATATTATGCATTTATCAATAATCAATCTAAAGCTTTTATTGACCTGGCATTTGTAACCGGGTTATATCTGAATTCTGAAATAACCATGGATTCCTCAGAATACCTGAATTTACAAGGTGCGAATAATTTTAGACTTGGAGCTGGATATTCCATTGGAAAACATTCACTTTCCTTGAATTTTGATTATAATAAGGACCTGCTTGGGGATTATCCTACTTGGGATTCCAGTTACAACCGTCTTACCCTGATGTTTAAGTATCAGTTTTAAGAAATGAATTTACCAATTCACTTATTTGTGGTTTACCCCGTGAAATATGATTTGAGCAAATGTCTGTTCCTCTACAGTATACCATATAATGCTCAAATCTTGATTTCAAATCTTTTGTGAACTCTGCATAAAGCATATTAGTCTGATCATTATGATTTAAAATCATTTACCCAGTGAAATCCGGCAAAGCCGGAATCTCAAATTTTCGAGATTAGTTCACAGGTGTTTCACAGGTTGGACACCCAATTATGATCCTTAATATAAAAAATATATTAATAACATTAAATATAATTTACATATTTATATATATTTGTAAAATATATTATACATTATGTCTAAAAAGAGAATTGTCATACTACCAAAAGCTAAACGTATTCTTTCAGAAATGGGAGATAATATTAAACTCGCTAGACTAAGAAGGAAATTAAGTGCAGAACAGGTTGCGGAAAGAGCAAACATAAGTCGACCAACTTTGTCAGCAATAGAAAAGGGAACTCCTAGTGTAAGCATGGGTTCCTACTTCCTTGTACTACAAGTATTGGGTTTGGATAAAGATTTTCTAAAACTGGCAAAGGATGATGAACTTGGGAGAAAGCTACAAGATGCAAAAATGAGCATAAGAGAAAGAGCACCAAAAAGAAAGAACAAGTAATGATTAAGACATCGAACAAACGCCAAATTAAAATATATGCCCATTGGAAGGGGATTGAAAATCCAAGCTTTATGGGAAATTTAAATTCTGAGAGCTTAAGAGGAAAAGAAATATATTCTTTTGAATATGATGCTGAATGGTTAAAATCTGATCACGCGCAATTACTTGATCCTGAATTACAACTATATTCAGGACTTCAGTTCTTAAATGATGGACATAAAAATTTTGGAATATTTTTAGACTCATCACCTGATCGGTGGGGACGTATTTTAATGAGAAGAAGAGAAGCTGCAATGGCAAGATTAGAAAATAGACCAGAACAAAGATTATTTGAAACGGATTATTTATTGGGAGTATTTGATGGCCATCGCATGGGAGCCTTAAGATTTAAGTTAGATGAAAATGGTCCATTTCTTAATGATAATCGCAAAATGGCTACTCCTCCTTGGACCACAATAAGAGAGCTTGAACAAATTAGTTTAAGACTGGAAGAAGATGAAGTAATCGATGATCCTGAATATTTAAATTGGTTGACAATGTTAACATATCCTGGAGCATCGCTTGGTGGAGCCAGACCTAAAGCAGGTATCATAGATAGAGAAGGTGGATTGTGGATAGCAAAATTTCCAAGCCGAAAGGATCAAGTAGATATTGGAGCTTGGGAAATGGTAGCTTATGAATTGGCAATAAAGGCTGGTATAAAAATGGCTGAATCTAAAGCACAAAAATTTTCATCTAAATATTACACATTTTTGACTAAACGTTTTGATAGGTTAAACTCAGGAGAAAGATTACATTTTGCATCTGCAATGACTATGTTGGGTTATACAGATGGTCAGGATTATGAAGATGGAGCCAGTTATCTTGAGTTAGCTGAATTCATCATTAACAATGGTGCAAATGTTGAAAAAGATCTCGAGGAATTATGGAGGAGAATAGTGTTTAGCATTTGTACATCCAATACTGATGATCATCTCAGGAATCATGGATTTCTTTTATCAGATGAAGGTTGGTTATTATCTCCTGCCTATGACATTAATCCTAACGAAACAGGAACAGGATTAAAATTAAACATTTCAGATAATGAAAATTCTCTTGATCTGGATTTAGCATTAGAGGTTCATGAGTATTTTCGATTGGATGTAGTGAGAGCCCATGAAATAATCAAAGAAGTAATCCATTCAGTTAGAAACTGGAAAGATGTTGCTAATAATTATGGTATTTCAAGAGAGGATCAAACCTTAAAAGCACTTGCTTTCTCAAAGTCCGTATCTAAATATGGGTAGTCTTGGTTGTGACTCCCTTGTGAGAATAGCATCCTAAGCTTGATTAAAATGATATAATATGCATTATAGCTAATTTTACCAGCTTATTTGCCATTATAAAAAAATCCGAATAAGAATCATATAATTAATGCGTTATGCTTTTGGTCCTGACAGCGAAGCTCGTCAGGATTAATATAGCTTAGGCTTTATATTCAAAAAGTTTATCAAACCACCTACGCTAAAGCTTACTCGGTCTGAGTTACCGACCTCGTGCTGTTTTGCTTTGCAGAACGGTCGGGGTCGAAGGCAGGGTAGGGGCTCTCCTTCATTGTATTAGTTTAGCAAGTCTGAAACCTCTGATTTTAATAGAGGTAGATGTTTGATAATAACACCCCAAATTATCTCATCATCAATTTTATCATATCCATGAATAACCCTGTTGCGCATGCTGATAATCTGTTTCTTACTTGAAATGCGAATGGATGGATCAAGTCCTTCCAATTTATTCATTGCTTCACCAATGATTTCAAATTCTCTTTCAAATAGCCCGACGAAGCATTTTGTCGGATATATAGATATTGAAATCACGCTTATCACCGAGAAAGTCTTCAATAGATTCAATTGACTCAAAAATATCCAGGAGGAATTTTTTGATTTTAGTCTTCATAAATCATTGTTTTAGTCTGATTGATAGAATCTATCAAGAATGGGTTTTTCAAGGATTTGTCTGTGACCAGATCAACCGGGCGATTGAAAAGTTCTTCAAATTTATCTGCTAATTCAAAATAACTGTCAGCATATTCTCCAAAATCCATAGGTTTAAATGATATAAGTAAATCTATATCGCTTGAGTCATTGAATTGATCGGAACATACGGAACCAAAGGCAAAGAGGCTCCTTACATTATATGTAGTACATAATGCATGAAGTTTATCCATATTATCTTTCAGTACTTTCTGCATGACATTAGCAAAAATACAAATTTTATAAAGAACTCCTGCGCAAGGGCAATATATAAATTCCCTTAAGTCATAATGTATTTTCTTAGTTTAAGGACTTTTGTTCCTGTACAATATCTTAATAGCTAGATTCGTTGAGACATTTAATATAAGGTCTAATTCTGGGACGGCAAGTTTTCGGAGGAATAAAAGTCACATAATTAATGCGTTATGCTTTTGATCCTGACAGCGAAGCTCGTCAGGATTAATATAGCTTTGGCTTTATAACGTTAGTAACACTCTTTTACGAGAACAAGTCACCGTCGTCCCGATAAACCGGGACTATGGCGACAGAGGGAAGGGAAACCTGTCCGGCTAACTGATAAAATCAGTTGACGGATGTGTGTGAAGGTATAGAAATTCGTCTATTAGTAATAAATCTGAATCTTATATCTAAAGTTATAATTTCAATCTTATGAGTGTGGATTAAATGGAATAACATATTGAGAAATATTTGTTTTTGATCAAGCTATATTATAATTTTATTTTAAAACCCAGTAAAAAATCTAATTATTAATCAGAGACATGAAATCAAAAGCAATAATCCTACTAACCGGTATTGTGTTTATGCTTACTGGTAGTAATTGTCAAAAAACCGCCTTAACTGCACCTGGTTTATCAGTATATAAAACAAAGGGGGATTATTTTAATTACGTTAGCATAACCATGGAAGACGGGAGGATTATTTTTATGCCTGATTACTACAATTCAGCTAGAAACTCAATTGATTCAAGGTTAGAAATAACAGAAACGGATACAATATATACTGGCAGGTTCAAACTAATCAACGGCTATATAATCAGTGAAGAAACTACAAGAAACAGCGTTTTTGTGGATTTTACTTTTGCAGAATATTTGAGATATGACATTGAACATCCGGGAGATGATGGAGGAATAACCCGTGATGTATTGTTAGACAATATACTGGATGACAACCCATTCCTTGAACTTTTTTACGATTCTAACCGGCCAAGGAAGTACGGGCTTTCAGACACATCTTTAGTTAACCAGATGATAAGAGATGGTGAACTTGAAAAATACTTTGAACGATTAAAATAAATAAACTATGAAGAAGATACTCGCTTTTTTTTATTGTCATTTATGATAATTCCTTCAAAAAGCCAGACGGTTGATAAAAACACTGCAATGATTGTTGCACAAAAAGTACTGCTGTCAGATAAACCCGGCGGATGATTATATTGAGATTACAGCATAGAAAAAAGAATATGACATAAAAGGAATTGTAAGTGATACCTACGAAGTAAAGATATTAAATACTCTAAAATCGCCTGTATATCAATCTTTAAAAACTGATCAACCATTGATGAAGATAAGTACAAAGAGTTTTATCAATGGCATCTACTTTGTACATATAACAGCCGGGGAACAAATAGAAGTTAAGCAGCTGATTATTAACCATTAAGTAATTGTTAAAATAATTCATTGGTCCTCAAAGTTTTAGTTTTCATGGTTCTTTTATTAACGAGCCTTTAGAAACTAAACGTATCTTCCGATCCGCCTCGCGGATAGGGATTCCGGCTTTGCCGGATTTCACAGGGTAAATAGTGGCAAAGCCACTGCTGCGAAGCAGTATTTCACTGGGGGAGGGAAAAACAGATTGCCAGAAGCTAAATGGCTTAATAACAGTGAAATAACTAATATTTACTGTTGGTTATTAGATAAAATGCTGTTTGAGGAGCTGTTGGAACATGCTTAACAGATATGGATTTGAAAATACCAACTGCCATTGCAAACTTCTTTTAATCAGCCCGCTGAGTCATAACAGATTGCCGCGCCACTTCCTGCCTGCCGGCAGGCAGGAAGTGGCTCGCAATTGAACAGTAAACTGATTAAACTGCAGAGATAGAATAAGCTCCTGCCCGCAAGGACTCTTTTAGGGATCCAAATAAAAAACTCCTAAATCCCTTAGCATAATAATAAACTTTTAAAGCGCATAAGCACTTTCCTATTGATACTGAACGCATCTTCCAACCCGCCTCATAAGAATTGAGTAGAAAACAGGGCAGCAGGGGAGGAGAAAATGGATAATTAGAGTCTAAATGGCTTAATAACAGTGAAATAACTAATATTTACTGTTGGTTATTAGATAAAATGCTGTTTGAGGAGCTTTTTCAATATGCACATTACCAATGTTTTAGATCCTGAAATAACCTGCCTGCCGGCAGGCAGGATTCAGGATGACAACCCTAATCTAAAAAATAGCGACGAGTTCATTTTATCTGTGGCTGGGACTGCCCGTAGTTTTCAAGCAATTTTTATGGTAGCGGTGAATTTTTTTGTTTACTTTTTTGTTTGGGAGACAAAAAAGTAAATCGTAACACATGGGAGTGTTACGAGAAAATGGCCTGTGGTTGGAGAAGCGTGGGAAAAAACAAGTGTATTACAAACCAGCCTGTGAGAAGGATCTTTGTGTGAGTTTGTAATACTGTTGTTTGTGAGGTAGCAAGAACTTTTGTGTGCAAGCCTTTGATGCTTTAATAGTGCGTTGGGTTGAGATCAACCGTTTAATGGTATCATTGGGCCTTTTTTATAAAAGCCGCCGTTAAGTGGCGTTATACCACTTAATGAGCGGCTACCTGCCTGCCGGCAGGCAGGTTTAATATAATGTCGAATTATAGGACAAACAATAGGGAAGAATGATTATTGAATAATGATTAATGGCTAATGAAGAATAATTGATTAATGTATAAGTTCCGGGATACAATTCTTTCTTGTTAAAGTGGAATGACAAATAGATCCTGAAATGAATTCAGGATGACGAACGCGTACTATTTAACATAGTACTGAATTATAGGAAAAACGGAGTGAGTAGGTTTTTAGAATAGTTGTAGATGGTTATCCGCAAATTAGCTTTAACATAAAATCTGTGCCGTTATCGGGACATCCTTCGCTGCGCTCAGGAAGCCCGAGAACTGATTTTATGTTAATCAGCAAGCTGAGCGCTAATTTGCTACGTTTGTCCTATAATTAATATTATGTTAAATAGAGAATATTAAAAGAAAGGGAAAGAAAACAAATCCCTTCCCCGTTTTTAATGTCT
>JAYEGO010000499.1:0-9081 GCA_034659155.1 Bacteroidota bacterium
ATTATATGTCAACATACAGAATATAGTTAAAATTGAATTTTAGTCATTTAAACCAGACTTTTTTTTCGGAAATCTTTCTTTATTCAGAAAGAAAACCGCTCTTGTTTACTCAAATTTATTTTTGGATATTTTTGAGTCTGGTTTTACTATTTTATTCCATTGTTTATAAAAGGAATACTCTGCGTAGCATTTACTTGTTTTTCATAAGCCTGTTCTTTTATTATAAGTCCGGGGGCTTCTTTTTTTCTCTGCTTATCATTTCTACATTAACAGATTATTGTCTGGCGTGGTTTATATATAAATCAGATAAGCGTTTAGTAAGGAAAGCTTATGTTGCTATTAGCTTGATAGTAAACCTGGGGATCCTGGCCTATTTTAAATACAGCTATTTCATTATAGATAGCCTGAATCAGTTTTCAGATTCAAGCTTTGAGGCTCAAAACATTCTTGCAGCCTGGTCTAACCGGTTTTTAGGGAGCAATTTTGATGTTTCAACAATCATACTGCCAATAGGAATTTCTTTTTACACTTTTCAAACCATAAGTTATACTATAGATGTTTACAGGAATAAGTTAAAGCCGGTTAAAAACATCTTTGATTTTGGATTCTATGTGTCATTTTTTCCACAGTTGGTGGCCGGTCCAATTGTCAGGGCAGCACAATTTATCCCCCAGATATATGCCAAATACAGATTGAGCAAGCTAGAAATGAGCCATGCCTTATTCTTAATAGTGAGCGGATTGATTAAGAAAATTCTGATATCTGATACCATTTCTATTCATTTTGTTGACCGGGTGTTTGACGACCCCCTTGCATTCTCTGGTTTTGAAAATCTGGCAGCCTTATATGGTTACGCCTTGCAAATCTATTGTGATTTTTCAGGATATACAGATATGGCAATTGGAATAGCCCTGTTGATGGGATTCAGACTTCCTGTAAATTTCTATTCCCCCTATAAAGCCAGGAATCTTACAGATTTTTGGAGAAGATGGCATATCTCTTTGTCTTCCTGGCTGCGTGATTATTTGTATATCCCATTGGGAGGAAGCCGAAAAGGTAAATTCCGTGGGCATTTAAATGTATTCATTACTATGCTGTTGGGAGGTTTATGGCATGGAGCAAACCTTCGCTTTGTCTTATGGGGTGGTTTGCATGGTCTTGGACTTATTTTTACTAAAATATGGAGCGGATTGAGAAGATCTAAAAAAGAGCCAGGAAAATTTTCCAGACTTATTTCTATATTTATAACCTTTCATTTTGTGGTTTTTCTCTGGTTATTTTTCAGATCCGATTCTTTGAATTCAGCCCTCCATATGATGCAGCAGATAATGTATCATTTTGATCCCCGGATGATCCCTGCAGTTCTTATGGCCTATAAATATGTTTTTTTACTCATTGCAGCAGGCTTTATTATCCACTGGCTTCCTTCAGGAGTGAAAGAATGGTACAGGGCCAAATTTATTCTTTCGCCACTCTGGATAAAGGCCTTCGCAATTGTTATACTGATATTCCTGCTTTACCAGGTGAAATCAACAGAATTGCAGCCTTTTATATATTTCAGATTTTAAAATAATTTTGCTTTTCAGCATATATTAGTACATTTAACTTTAATCCTATGAATGGAACATGAGCTTGTAAATGTATTTTGTATGCCCGTGAAGAAAGTTCTTATAATCATACCTGCGTATAATGAAGCAGCCACTATTGAGTCCCTTATTAGTGAAATTCAATCCACCGAATTTCCATTCTTGTATGATTGTGTGGTAGTAAATGATGGGTCAAGTGATGAAACTGTGGCAATTGCAGAGACCCTTGGAACAAAAGTACTTGATTTGCCATACAATATAGGAATAGGAGGAGCGGTGCAGACAGGATTTCTATATGCTCTGGAAAGAGGGTTTGATTATGCAGTGCAGGTTGATGGAGATGGACAACACCCCCCGGCAAAGATTAGTGATTTATATAATGAAATCCATGAAAAAAACCTGGATCTGGTAATTGGATCCAGGTTTTTAGGTTCAGGAGGATTTAAATCATCTGTCATGAGACGAAAAGGGATTAGCTACTTTAGTTATCTGTTAAAGGTCTTATCTAAACTAGATATCAGGGACACTACATCAGGATTCAGGATTTACAGCAGACCTGCCTTTTCTTTCCTGGCGGTTGAATATCCGGATGATTATCCAGAACCCGAATCCTTACTTTCACTATCATATTCAGGTTTTACGATAAATGAAATTGAGGTGCCTATGAGAGAGAGACAGGGTGGGGTATCATCTATTACAAATAGCGAGTCAATTTATTATATGATAAAGGTAAGTATAGCGATGTTTCTTACCTTTATCCGATATAAATTCAAATAAGATGGAAGCAATATCACCGGAACAAAGAATTCAGTTTTTTGCAATTTTTGTGAGCCTGCTTTTAATTTTTCTTGTTGTTAGGCTTATAGTCAAGGGGAAATTACGAGAGGAATATTCCATTATATGGATAGTGGGAACAAGTTTGCTTCTTTTGTTTTCAATCTGGCGTGATGGAATTGATAAGCTTGGAGAGCTTTTTGGGGTTTATTCAGCACCAAATTTATTCTTCTTTGCTGCAATATTGATGATATTTATTTATCTCCTTCATCTCTCTGTGGTTCTTTCAAACCTGCAAAAACAAAATAAAAGCCTGGCTCAGGAAATTGCTCTGCTAAAACGAAAAGATGCGGAATCTTCTTAAAAATATATCCTGGTCCTGGAATGGTGTTGGATACTATCTGATTTACCTGCTTGTTTTTATTATGCTCTGGCATGGTTTATCATTGGGCAGGTATAAAAGTTTGAGAATTATCCAGAATGATGTTGTTTCCTACTATGCATATCTTCCCGCTGCTTTCATTTATAAAGATCTTAAGTTTGAATTTGTACCTGATCTCCCTCCAGAATTTGAAGGAACCATCTGGACTGAGACATCTCCCAATGGGAAGCAAACTTTAAAGACAAGTATGGGTGTGGCAGTATTGAACCTGCCTTTTTTTGGATTGGCTCACATTTCTGCAAACTTATTAGGGATTCCGGCTGATGGCTATACTTCTCCTTATCATTTATTTATTCTTATCGCTGCAATTTCTTACCTGGCTGCAGGTATTTTTTATTTAAGAAAGATACTCTTATTATACTTCAAAGAACCCATTGTTATCTTAAGCCTGGTGATAATAGCCTTTGGGACTAACCTGTTCTATTACAGTACGGCTGAACCAGGTATGTCACATACTTATAGCTTTTTCCTTTTTGCAGGCTTCCTATTTTATACAATTAAATTTCACGGGAATACGAAATGGAAGTATGCCTTCCTTCTGGGGGCCTTTTCTGCTTTAATTGTTTTAGTGAGGCCATCCAATATTATTGTAGCCTTAATTTTTGTTTTGTATGGCTTGGGGTATAATTTTAGAAACCGGATAAATTTCCTGTGGAAAAACCGGGTAAAATTAATTTTCATTGCCCTGGTTGCATTCATATTTTTAGTTCCCCAGTTTGCATACTGGAAGTTCTCTACAGGAAGCTGGCTTTACTATTCATATAGTGGAGAGAGCTTTTATTTCAACCATCCTCATATCATAGATGGTTTGTTCTCATATCGTAAGGGCTGGTTGATTTATACACCGGTGATGACATTGGCTCTTTTTGGTTTTATATATCTCAGGAAAAAAGCTCCGGAATTGTTTTTCCCGGTATTGATCTTCCTGATCCTTAATTTGTATATTGTTTTTAGTTGGTGGGCCTGGTGGTATGGAGGAGGTTTTGGGGCCAGGGCCCTGATTGAGACTTATGTTTTCCTTGCTCTTCCCCTGGCAGCTCTTTTAGAGAAACTATGGACCCATAAATTATGGGTAAAAGGATTATCTCTGGCTTGCCTGGCCTTTTTTGTATATCTCAATCTCTTTCAAACACGCCAGTATCGTAGTATTCAGCTTCACTGGGACAGCATATCAAAAGAGCTGTTCTGGACTAGCTTTTTGAACAATGATTGGCCTGAAAATTACGAAGAACTTCTGGATCCTCCCGATTATGAAAAAGCCCTTCGGGGGGAAGAATAAAGTATAAGGAAACTTCTGGTTCATTAATCGATCCGGGAGGATGCTCTACTGTAGAGCGGTTGAGTCCCTTATAATTCACCAGTTAAATATTAACTTTTAATTTTCATCCTTCATCGTTCAACCTTCCTTTGAGATTGGCTGGGCAAATGCAATTACATCCTTTGCGCTTATCTTCTGATCGCCGAGAATAAACAGCCGTTCCAAAACATTCCTGAACTCTCGAATATTTCCGGTCCAGTTTATTTTTTGCAATTCCTGAATTGCCCCTTTTTCAATTTCCTTCTTTTTAGATCCGTATTCTTTGGCAATCTGGTTGTTAAAATATTCAGCAAGAAGGGGAATATCTTCAAGTCTTTCATTCAGGGTGGGCACCCTTATCAGAATTACGCTAATTCTATGATACAGGTCTTCACGGAATAATTTTTCTTCAATCTCTTTCTTAATGTTTTTATTTGTGGCGGCTATGATGCGAACATTCACATCAATATCTTTGTCACTTCCAACACGATTTATTTTGTTTTCCTGAAGTGCTCTCAAAACTTTAGCCTGGGCAGAAAGACTCATGTCTCCAATTTCGTCAAGGAATAAAGTTCCTCCATTAGCCTGTTCAAACTTCCCTTTTCTTTGTTTATGTGCTGAAGTAAAAGAACCTTTCTCATGTCCAAAAAGCTCACTTTCAATTAATTCAGAAGGAATGGCCGCGCAATTCACTTCCACAAAAGGCATTGGGGCACGTACACTTTTCTCATGAAGCCAACGGGCAACCAGTTCTTTCCCCGTTCCATTGTCTCCGGTAATTAAAACCCTGGCATCGGTAGGTGCTACCCGTTCAATCATTTCCTTAATTTGTTGAATGGGCTCAGATTCTCCTACCATTTCATAAACCTTACTTACTTTTCTTTTGAGTGTACGGGTTTCTGTTATCAGGCTGGTTTTATCAAGGGCATTTCGGATGGTAATTAATAAACGGTTTAGGTCAAGAGGCTTTTCAATATAATCATAAGCTCCTTTTTTTAGAGCATCCACAGCGGTATCTATGGTGCCATGCCCCGAAATCATGATGACAGAAAAATCTCCTGATTCTTTCATCAATTGGTCCAACACCTCCATCCCATCCATTTGAGGCATTTTAATATCACTTAATACAATGTCATATTTATTTTCCCTGAACTTTTCCAGCCCTTCAATTCCATCTTCTGCAAGTTCAACTTCATGTTTTTCGTACTCAAGAACATCTTTTAATGAATTCCTGATACTTTTCTCATCGTCTATAACCAGTATTTTAGCCATTATCTTGTATCATTAAATGTATTGCCCCTTCCTTAAGAGCATATGCAGATTGAATAATTCTTTTAATATTTGCCCGCTCAACAATATATTGTACTTCAATGATTGCCAGAACTATCATTTCAGCACGGAAATCCGGCATCCCCTGCATTGCCAATCTTTCTTCCAGGCTTGAATTTACTAAAGTATTGTATAACAATTGAAAATCCTCTATGCCAATTTCAGTTGAAGCTTGAGCAGTACCCGAACCAGGCCTATTTTCAGGATATAGCAAATCAATAAAGGTATCAAATGAACCCGAAGACCCAACCAGAATTACAGGTTTATATACATCGATAGCCTTAAAGAGTAAATCAAGTTCTGTATGAAGCAGATCCTTTATATTGTTGATTTGTGAATAAGAAATCGGATTTGAAGGTTTGATTTTTTCTAAAAGCCTGGCTACCCCAATCTTATAACTTCCTCTCCAGAGGATCTTTGCATGATCAGAAATAACAAACTCTACACTCCCCCCGCCAATATCCATGATAAGAATTGGTTTTTCAGGTTTGAATGGAAGGGCAAGTTTAACACCGTGGTATATGAGCTCTGCCTCTAAATCTCCCGAAATAATTTGAGGAGAGATTCCGTATTTCTCCTGAATATCCCTGATCAGTCTTTCCCCATTTTGTGCACTCCTTATGGCAGAAGTTGCATAGGCAGCTACTTTTTCTACCTCAAATTGGTTGAGGATCTGTTTGTGTTGTTTAACAGCATCCAATGCCCTGGAATAAGCGTCTTTTATAATAATTCCCGAATTGATTCCTCGGGAACCCAGTTTTACAGCTATTTTTTTTTCATGAAGAATGGTGAATTGTGAATTCAAACGGGCATCCACAATTATCAAATTGAAGGTGTTGGTTCCGAGGTCCAGAATACCCAGTTTCATGCCATTAGTAGTTTTTATATCTCAACCACTTGACTAATTCCTTATAGCTTGGTTTTTTACCATACATTAAAATTCCGGTCCTGTATATTTTTGCAGCCATCCATGTTGTGCCCAAAAAGGTAAGTATGAGCAGTACCATGGAAATGATAAGTTCCAGAGGAGGTACTCCAAATGGGAGGCGCGCCATCATAACCATGGGAGAAGTAAATGGAATGAACGAGAACCAGAATACCAGGGAGCTGTCAGGGTTTTGGAAAGCAGCCATAGAGACAAAAAGTCCTAGCAATAAAGGTATGGTTATAGGCATCATAAATTGCTGGGTGTCTGTTTCATTGTCTACTGCCGAGCCAATGGCCGCGAAAAGAGCCGCATAAAGAAGATATCCTCCAAGAAAATAAACAATAAACGACCCAAGGATAAGTGGCCAGTTAATAGCTTTTGCAGATTCTAAAACAAGCTGTAATTCATTTAACTCTGGTATAGGTACAGCCTCCTGGGCTGCTTCAATATCAGTGTTTTGCTCTGCAGACATAATGCTCTGGGTAATTTGATTATTTGGAATTGGAAGGTCATCAGGTAAAAAAGCGCTTTGAGCATAGGCCACAATGATCAAGGTGAGGACAATCCACAAAAAGAACTGAGTGAGTCCAACCAGTGCAATTCCAAGAATCTTCCCCATCATAAGTTGGAAAGGTTTAACTGAGGAAATTAAAACCTCCACTATTCGATTTGTTTTTTCCTCAATTACTCCCCGCATGACCTGTGCACCAAACATAAATGTTAGGATATAAATAAGAAGTCCTGAAACATATGCTATTCCCATAGACAGGCCGGTACTTGTCTTTTTTTCCCCCTCTTCACTGATCAGAATAGTTTGAACCTTTACAGTTGATTCTACCTCCTTCATGATCTTTTCAATGTCTTCAATATTATAGCTTTGGAGCTTTCTTTTTTCAATTTCTTTTTCCATTGCATTGGAAATGTAATTGAGCATTTCCAGGTTAGGTTGTTTGCTTGAGTAAAACTGAATGGCATTTGGAATATAAACAACTTTTGGAGAGATTAACAGGAATCCATAATAGCCCAATTCCTCGTAATTCTCCTTAATCATTTCAGAACTTGTTTCCGGAAGGTATTCAAATTTTAAAGATTTGGTAGAAGGAATATCTCCGTAGAACAGCTTTGCTCCCTCGCCTACAATAGCAATCTTTTTTTCTGTCCCATCTTCCCTGGACATTATCCAGGCTGGCACGAGTATCAAACCTGCCAACAATACAGGAGCAAGAATGGTCATTACAATAAATGATTTCTTCTTAACTCTGGTGAGGTATTCTCTTTTTATTACCAGTAATATTTTATTCATAGCAACTGTAGATCTGGTTTCTTAAATTGTTTGGTTAAGGTCTGTAAATTAAAGAGGATCTGCTTATTAATTTTTTTTATGATAAGTATTAGCCTCTTCTACAGCCTGTATGAAAATATCATTCATGCTGGGCTGCACTTTATTAAAGGAAATAACTTTTCCAGCCTGGAGTAATATAGTTAAAACATCATTTGTTTCTGTCCCCTTCATTAGTTCAATAATTAGTTTGGTGTGCCCATTCACAGCCAGATTCTCTATTATTTTATATGAATGTGTTAGAGAAGCAGTTAAGAGATTTGCCTCACCGGCAAACTTTATTTCATAACGGTTTGGATCATATTGTTTTCTAACCTCGTCCACGGGGCCCTGCAGGATTGTTCTGGAATCATTGATCAGACTAATGTGGTCGCAAAGTTCCTCAACTGAGCCCATATCATGGGTTGAAAAGATAATTGTAGCTCCTTTTTTCTGTAATTTCAGAATTTCCTGTTTCAACAAATTGGTATTTATGGGATCAAAACCACTGAAGGGTTCATCAAAGATCAGGAATTTGGGTTCATGAACTACAGTCACTATGAACTGTATTTTCTGCTGCATCCCCTTTGATAATTCTTCTACTTTTTTATCCCACCATGCATCGATTTCAAATTTTTTAAACCATTTGTTCAGGCGTTCTGTTGCATCTTTTTTCTTCAAGCCTTTTAATTGGGCAAGATATAAAGCCTGCTCTCCAACCTTCATTTTCTTATACAGGCCTCTTTCCTCAGGCAGATAGCCTATGCTATACATATCATCTGCCTTTAAGGTCTTTCCTTTGTATTTGAGCTCCCCGCTGTCAGGTGCTGTGATTTGATTAATAATACGAATCAGGGTTGTTTTTCCGGCTCCGTTTGGACCTAGCAATCCGTAAATGCTTCCTTTGGGAATGGACATGCTTACCTCATCAAGTGCAAGGTGGTTTGAAAAATTCTTAACTATCTTGTTTGCTTCAAAAAATGCCATAAGATTAAGTTTTATTCTTTTTATTCAAAATAGCCCCTCATCCTTTCAAAGAAGTTTTTATCCTGACTGGAAGGCTTTGGTGTAAAACTATCAGATTCATCAAGTTTTTCCAAAATTCGTTTTTCTTCTTTTGTGAGACTTTTTGGGATCCAGACATTTATATTCACCAGAAGATCACCTTTCCCATAACCATTCACTTCAGGCAAACCTTTTCCTCGCAACCGGAGTATTTTACCGGGTTGGGTTCCAGGATCAATTTTTATTTTGACGGGATTGCCAACTGTTGGAATTTCTGAATTAGTGCCAAGAGAAGCATCAGCAATACTAATAAACAGAGAATAAATCAGGTCATTACCATCCCGAAGTAATTCAGTGTGCTTTTCCTCCTCTATCAGCACCATAAGGTCTCCGTTGATTCCA
>JAYEGO010000500.1:0-2179 GCA_034659155.1 Bacteroidota bacterium
AATAGTATGAAAGCTTATATCTCGATACCGCGCTTGGGTTCTTGCGCCCAATTCTGATGTATTATTATGCAACACTGATCTTCACGTTCTAAATTAATATAGATTTTTTAGGAATGCTTATAATATTTTAAAAAAAATCCTGAAAAATCAAGCGGATGCGAAATTTACTCTTTAATTATAAAAAAATATCTATACAGATTAATATGATTTATTAGGCATAGTTGTTGTTATAAAAACCATCCTCTAGATTATTAGCGCCTACAAACACCTTATTTATATAGGTTTATAAAAAACAACTTGACTTTTATTGGTTTTTAGCTATTATTATATATGTGTTTCACGGTCAAAATTGGTATAGATTTATGGAAGCATATAATTTTTTCAATTCTCCAGATAATGCTTTGCAGAAGCAATATGAAGCTTTGAGAGCATATTTTTATGAGGGGTTATCAGCAAAGGAAGTATCCCAAAAATTTGGCTACTCTGAAAATTCACTTTATTGTTTTGCCAGTAATTTCAAAAAACGTTTGGCTAATAAAAAAGCAGAAGAAAGATTTTTTGCCCCTATATCTGTTGGTAGACCGGCAAAAAAGCAAGAAAAAAAGTATGATGAGTTAATTATAGCACTAAGGAAAAAATATCTTTCAGTGCAAGATATCAAAGCAATTTTGGATACTCAAAAAAAAGGCATATCAGAAACGTATATTTATAGATTGTTAAATCGCGAAGGATTTGGCAAATTACCACGAAGAAGTAAATCAACAAAAATTGCGACGATGTCCCAAGCAAAAATTGAAGCACCGGTTGCTACTCTGCTGAAAATGGATGAAGAGGTTTTTAATACCAGTAATATTGGGATACTTTGTTTCTTACCATATATAGCAAGATTAGGTATTGATAAAATAATAAATAAATCATTATTTCCAGAAACAACAACGATACCCAAAATAAATTCAATTCTAAGCTTTCTAGCATTAAAATTATCAAATATAAAAAGATATACAGGTGATGATTTGTGGTGTATGGATAGAGGATGTGGTTTATTTGCAGGACTAAATGTTTTACCAAAAGCGGCTTGGTTTTCTTCTTATTCGCATAGAGTAACCAGAGAAATGAATATATCGTTTTTAAAAGATTTACACAAATTATGGCAAAAGCAAGGACTATTATCCGATACAGCAAATTTAGATTTTGTGGCTATTCCATATTGGGGAAAAGCTGGTCATCTTGAAAATAATTGGTCAGGCACAAGACATCAAGCGTTATCCAGCATTTTAGCCGTTATTGCACAAGATCCTGATACTGGATTAATCAGTTATGGTGACTCTACTATTCGACATGATAATGAATCAGGTATTGTTGTAGAGTTTCTAGATTTTTATAGAGCTTCTGGCAAGGATGATCTTAAATACTTGATTTTTGACAGTAAATTTACAACGTATGAAAATTTAAGTAAGCTAGATGATAATGCAGTTAAATTTATTACTATAAGAAGACGTGGGAAAAATATTACTGATGAATTAAATAGTTTACCTGCATCTGCATGGAAAAAAATGCGCGTTAAAACTTCAAATAATAGAACACGACTGCTAATAGTATCTGAAAAAATATTTTATCTAAAAAGCTATAATAAAAACATTAGACAATTAGCCATTACTGGAAATGGCAAAATAAAGCCAGCCTTAATTATTACTAATGACTTTGATTTAAGCGCGGAATCTATCATAAGAAAATATGCTCAAAGATGGTTGGTCGAAAAAGAAATTTCCGAGCAAACTCACTTCTTTCATCTAAATAAAGTCTCTTCTTCTATGGTCATTAAGGTAGACTTCGATTTAACAATGACAATTTTAGCTCATAATTTGTATCGTTTACTAGCTGCCGATTTACAAGGATATGAACACAACGCCGCAAATACATTGTATGAAAAATTTATTTATAATAATGGTTATGTGGAAATAAAAAATGGCGCACTATCCGCTTATATGAAAAAGAAACGAAATTTACCTGAATTATTAACAGCTATGCAAAATTTCCAAAATATAAAAATAAATTGGTTACAAAATTTTTGCTTCGAAATCAAAGCCGCTTCTAATTCTTAATTTCTATACTAATTTCTATACTAATTTTTTACCGTGAAAATCAGTGTTAAATGCTTCAAAAGCAGATAATTCTTATT
>JAYEGO010000501.1:0-2179 GCA_034659155.1 Bacteroidota bacterium
GAATAGCTCCATACCAATGGATGAATCAGCATTTGACCTGTTTACAATGTCATGGACCATTGACAGTATTGATATGGTGAACGGAGAATGGAAGTACAGGTATTCAGATGCGTGGAAAGTATTTCTCGATACTACAGTTAATCTTGGGGGTGGCGTCATAGGGGTTGGTGTTAATGCAAACTTTGGAGAATCAGTGGATTCTCTGGTGCCAGGAGGAAGTAATATCGTCAATAATGTTCCTGGTATTTATACAAGCGCCTTGGAATATACATTGGGATCGGGTTACCAGGCGAGTCTGACATTTATCGATTCACTCCAGATAACGAACTGGACGGGCGTAGTATGTGATGCGGTTGGAACAGGGATCAGTTCTGATAACCCAAGCGCAGTACCCGATCCCAGCAGCTGGAACTGGGGTAACCGGATCATTGCTGACAATGGGGGCGTACCAGGCGGAATTGGTTATATGTATACCTGGACCTGGACCAGTGTAATCCTTGAAGCTTATGAAGGATTTAAACTAAGAACTCTTGACGGACTCCCATCTCCCATCAACAACATGTATTTCGATGCAGGATATTTGTATTTAAATATTGCAGCCAGTGCCCCGGAGATCATCGATGGTGGACCGCCAGATCACAACCTTATGGCAACTGTAAAAGCAAGTTATACCATCATCTTGCATATCGATGCGGCAAATAATGATGAACGCGAAATCATTATTACAATGGACTAGACGCGTTTCCTGATTATGGATGATGGATTGGGTCGCTCGTTATATTCGCTCCCGCGGGATAACCGATAGAACTTAACTGGCGTTGCCGAATGAACCAACCGCTTTCCGTCATAGCTTTAGCGGTGGCGCATAAATCAAAACTGAAAAACACCCTTTTAAAGAGATTTAATGCCAGTGTTATGTCAAGTGTATTGTGTCGCATAAGTCGTAGAAATTTTTGTTCCTGACGATGCAAAAAAATTGAGCATAGCCGTAGCTACGTAATGATTTTTTTAAAGAAGTCAGGAGTAAAAAGATCAAGACTTGGTGTGGCTAAAATATGCTTGACATGACACTAGAGGGGGTGATATAAGAACAACGATTACTACTTTTGTTAATAAATCTCCCCATACTGTAAACAACGGAGTTTGGTAATCAATCGAAATAAAAACTATTTTTGATCGCAAAATAATCTATAAATAATCTATAACTGAATAAAAAATGGCGCAACAATATTTAGATCATTCAAAAGCAATTTTAACTTCCAATCGTTCAAATTTTAAAGGAGGGAGCAAAGGTTCTGGGATTATCTCTTTATTTGGGTATCAAAACGAATATGATCTTAGAGAAGGGTATCCATTATTGACTACTAAAAAAATGGCTACAAAATCTATGTTTCATGAAACAATATGGTTCTTAAGAGGGGATACAAATATTAAATATCTTGAAGACAATAACTGCCCTATCTGGAGACCTGATGCTTTTCAGGACAATCTTCCAGGAATGATAAAAGAAGGACTATTTCCTGAAGGCCTTGTAAAATATTCTCCTGATTGGGACAAAGCAATGAAAGAATATGGTCAGAGAGTAAAAGAAGATGCTGAGTTTGCAGACAGATGGGGCGATGCTGGTCCGATTTATGGGAAACAATGGAGAAGATGGGAATACTATGATCATGACAAACAGATGTTTGTTGAAATAGATCAACTCAGAAAAATGATAGATGGTCTGAAAAGGAAACCAACCGGGAAGAAACACATTGTTGACTCATGGAATCCTGGAGACACTCCAAACATGTCCTTGCCTCCATGTCATGTTCTTTATCAGGCAACGGCTAATGAAGAAGGCGAATTAGAATTACAACTTTACCAGAGAAGTTGTGATCAATTTTTAGGTGTTCCCTTTAATTTAGCCAGCTATGCTGCTCTTACCCAGGTAATTGCTCAAGAAGCAGAGATGGTTCCGAAAACATTTATACACACTTTTGGAGATTCGCATTTTTATGCCAGTATTGGAAAGAGAACTCAATGGCACCGAGATAATTTCAAGGAATTACAAAAAAGAATAAGAAATGTTTCTGCAAGAGAAGAATATTTAGAAGTTGTTGATTGGATTAATAAAAATGCTCCAAGTGACGGCAATGAAGAAAAATATGATCATGTAACTGCAATTCTCGAACAATTA
>JAYEGO010000502.1:0-2168 GCA_034659155.1 Bacteroidota bacterium
CATCACCTAATCACCTCATCACTTCTCTTCTCTCTTTCTCAATTTCTCTCTTTCTCAATTTCTCATCTTCACATCTTCTCTCTTTCACCTCTTCTCCATTTCTCTCTTTAGACCTCGCTTCTTCACTCCATCCCTTCTTCGGGTTCCGGGTTTTTCATCAGTTGTAAGCCTGGCAAAGGAGAATGTTGTATGTACAGAACAATAAAATACGTTTTTTGTTTTGCATATTTGTTCTAATTTTGCATATTTGTTCTATATACAAAACATATACTGATATGATTAAAGATATATTAAAAAAGATTATCCTTGAATACCAGGAATTTGTAACCGGAATAAAACTTATTCCGAGAAAATACAATATTGAATCTTTAGCAAGCTATATCATTGTCGGTCCCCGCAGATCGGGAAAAACCTATTTTCTGTATCAGATCATCCAGGATATGATCAGAAAAGGAAGGAAGCAGGAAGATATACTATATATCAATTTTGAGGATGAAAGATTGATGGAACTTAAATTCACTGATCTTGATACTATTGTTGAAGTATATAAAGAGTTATATACCCGCCGGCCTGTTTTTTTCTTTGATGAGATCCAGAATGTTGAAGGATGGGAAAAGTTTCTACGGAGGCTTGCTGATCAGAAATATAGAATATATGTATCCGGGAGCAATGCAAAACTTCTTAGCAAAGAGATGGCATCTGTATTAGGAGGAAGGTTCCTTATCCTGGAAATGCATAATCTTTCATTCCGTGAATACCTGTTCTTTAATAAGGTCGCTCTTGAAGATAATTTTGAATACACGGAACAAAGATTCGATATTATTGCTCAATTCCGGGAATATCTTGAATACGGTGCTTTTCCGGAAGTGATAAATTTCAAAAACAAAAAAGCATATCTCAGCAACCTGTTTCAGAAAGTTTTTTATGGGGATGTTATGTCAAGGCACCGGATTAGAAATGAATATGGATTAAAACTTATGATTAAAAAAATTGCAGAAAGCACCACAGATGAAACATCATTTACCCGGATCAGGAATCTCATAAAGGCTGCCGGAGTTGACATTGGCACAGCCACATTAATTGAATATTTTAATTATCTTGAAGAAGGTTTTCTTGCTTATAGCCTTCAAAATTTTGCTTTGAAATTTGCTGAAAGAGAAACAAAGAAAAAATTCTATTTTGTAGATACTGGTTTTCTGAACCTGTTTCTCTTTGAATATGATGACAAGTTGCTTGAGAACCTGGTTTTTTTGGAGCTAAAACGGAGGTATGGGGATGACATCTTTTATTTCCGGGAAAAACTCGAGACCGACTTTTATCTACCGCAACAAGAACAAGCGATACAGGTATCATATAGTCTGTCTCGACAGGAAAGCTTAAAACGGGAATTGCTGGGATTAAAAGCTACTCTCAAATCACGAAATCTTAAAGAAGGTATAATATTAACCTATAATGAAGAAAAGAAAATTACACAGGATGGTTTTAAAATACAGATTATTCCCGTCTGGAAATGGATGTTGAAATATGGGGGATAGTAAATAGGCGGAAACAGGAATGCCCTGCTTTTTCAGCGACATCTGTAAGTGAATATTTCATGCTGATAATCGCAGATCTTATTATTATTTTTCACCCACTAATCTTTAATCGCCCCATCCCTTGTCCACCGAAGCTTTGGCGAAGGTGGAGCCCTTGTCTTGTCCTGAAATAAGTCTACAGGTTTAGCACTAATTTACGTTATCAAAATTTGGGCAACTTATTATTTTTTATGAAATATAAAGAATTTCATGGGGTAAACATGGCAAGCCTTCAACCTTTCGATTCTTTAACCTCTTCAACATTTGACATTTGACATTATTTTCTCTCACCTCTTCTTTCTTTCTCAATTTCTCATCTTCACTCTTTCTCAATTTCTCATCTTCACATCTTCTCTCTTTAAGCCTCTCTTCTTCTGCTTTATCTGCGAGCACTATTTCACGCAGATCACGCTGATATTCGCAGATCATTTACTCACTACTCACCTCTTATCGCTCATCTCTTCTTTCTCCTTTTCACTCTTTTTCCCTTTCTCCTCTTCTCTTTGATCTTTTAACTCCTGGCTTTCGGCTCTTGTTTCTTCTACATTTGACATTTGACTTCTGACATTTGACATTATTTTCTCTCACCTCTTC
>JAYEGO010000503.1:0-2157 GCA_034659155.1 Bacteroidota bacterium
AATTATTAAAACGAAAGGTGAGAAGGAGGGACTGGAAAGTTCTGAATTGCATAATAAATACTCTTCTGATTTTCATTATAATTCGCATTATGAGATAGATGCTGAAGCGTTTGATTATTTTAAAGAGTATGATAGCAAGGCAACTATACATGAACATAAAAGATTGCATGAACAGATTTTTGCATTGATTGAAAGTAAAGAAGGAATAATATTAGATGTTGGATGTGGTAATGCCTGGGTATCAAAAATGGGAAACAAACAAGGCTTGAAGGTAATTTCAATGGACATTTCATTAAGAAATCCATTAATGGCACTCAAAAATAATCCTGATACTAATCATTTTGGTTTGGTTGCTGATGTATATGACCTGCCCATAAAAGATAAGAGTATGGATTATATTGTAGCATCAGAAATAATGGAACATGTAGCTGATCCCCGGAAATTTATAGAAATTCTGTATGGAAAACTGAAAGAAGGTGGAAAGCTTATAATAACAACGCCCTACAATGAAAAAATTGAATATAACTTATGCGTTCATTGTAATAAATTGACACCTCAACATGCACATCTGCATTCCTTTAACGAAAAAAATATAAAAGATTTACTGCCTGAAAAATGTGAATGGAGGTGGATTAAGTTTAGCAATAAATATTTAGTCAGATTAAGAACACATGTCATACTCCAATATGCACCTTTCAGGCTATGGCAGGTGATTGACACTCTGGTAAACAAAATTGTTAAGGAGCCTACCAGGTTATTGATAGAAGTCGGTACGAATAGTTAATTTTATTACATGGAAACAGTTGTTTGGGTAGGATTTTCTATAGCTCTATTTGCAGGAATATTAACTGTAACAAAAAAACAGATAAATGTTTCTGATAAACTCCTTTCAGCATTGCTTTTTCTATTGGCAATCGACTACGGGAATATTGGTATTACATATCTTTCTTACGATACCACAATAATTCCTTCTTCATTTTTTCTGTTTAATCCAGCTTTCTATTTATACTCCCGATCACTTACCGATGAGAAATTCAGATTAAGGTGGGTGCAATTATTACATCTTGTTCCTTATGTATTCTTTGAGTTTAGCAATCATTACTTTACCCTGATCTTTAATGTTGATGTGTTTTTCATCAGAGATAATAATTTATGGATTAGATTATTATTTTCCCTGTCATTTGTAATATCCCTGGTTGCCTATAATGCATTCAGCATATCAGCCGTACACAAACACCGGATCAACTTAAAAAATGAATTTTCAAATATCAGTCAAAACCAAAAATTGGGATGGTTGCTGTTTGTTGTTATTTCGTATAATGTATATGTATATACTGCTACTGTATTGGGCCTTTTTGGGTTCTTTTATAACGATTTTGTGGCATCAAGTATATTCAACTATTCAGCTACCCTGGGCATAACTTTTGCTTTAGGCTTTTATGGTATCCGGCAGGATGAAATTTATAAAATAAAATCAGAGAAGACAGAACCGGATCATAGAGAAGAACGATACAAAAAATCAAAATTAGCAGATGGTAAAAAAGAAGATATTAAGATTCAGGTATTAACTTATTTCCAGGAGAAAGCACCATATCTTAATCCCGAGTTAAGTATGTTTTTACTTTCAGAGGAATTAAATATCCCTAAGCATCAACTAACTGAGGTTCTGAATACTATTATTGGAAAGAATTTTTTTCAATTTGTAAACGAATACAGAGTTGAAGCAGTAAAACAAAAGCTTTCTGATACAAATTACAATAAGTTCTCAATTGAAGTTATTGGTTACGATTGTGGTTTTAGCAGCAAGTCTTCTTTTTTCTCGGTTTTTAAGAATATTACCGGGCAGACACCTTCCCAATTCAAAAATTCTATTTCTTCTTAAGTTCGCGGGTATTCCCTTTAATATATATACTTATGAGGATATTTCATTTTGAGGCTTTTAACAGTCCAATAATAATAAAACAAAGTTTGCACCTGTACTTTTTGTCCATAGTTTAAAAGTAGAACCATATCCTGCAATTGTAGTTTTAATTTGCATTCGAAACACATTAAAACTACAGATATGATTAAGCGATGCCTGTTATTAACAATCTTATGTCTGCTTACCGTAGCTGCAAGCAGGGGACAGGGACTATTTGAAAGCGCACAAGACGAACC
>JAYEGO010000504.1:0-2157 GCA_034659155.1 Bacteroidota bacterium
CACTGTATTTGATGGCTTTGATGGCAAACTGGTCAAATGCAGTGGTGAAAATAATCTCGAAGTTGATCTCATCCAGCTCTTCAAGGAGCCTGAAACCACTGCCATCCGGCATCTGTATATCAAGAAAAACAACATCAGGCTTATGCTCCCTGATTAATGCCAGGCCGCTGCGATAACTGTCAGCCTCGGCAATAATCTCCACATTTTTGCAGTATCTATCCAGCAATCCCAACAATGTTTCCCTTGAGTGTTTTTCATCTTCAACGATGATACCTCTGATCATGTGCGTAGGATTTAATTCATATAAAATTAGGCTTCTGGCGCAGTAAAGTTAAAATTTGTTTTCAATCATAGCAAGAAAACATAAATTTCCTTGATGATCAATTGCTATTCATCAAAATACAGAATGTTGATCTCTACTCTGGTTCCTGAAGGCTTGCCTTGATCGTCCTTTAAGTCGATTACATTTACAGCAAACTTATCTTTATTTTGCTTATTGAGTATTTCCAGCCTTTCTTTTGTTATCAGCATGCCTCTCGACTTTCTCTTGATGCCGGAAGCTTCCCGGATCTCCTGAGCTTTCGCTCTGCCAACACCATTATCCTCAACAATGCAGAAAATAAATTTTTGCTGAAGCTTAAAGCTAAGCTTGATATTGCCGGGTTCAACTTTGTGGATCAGACCATGGATAATGGCATTCTCAACAAAAGGCTGGATGATCATGGGAGGGATTTCCATGAATTCCTGGTCGATGTTTTTATCTACACTTACATCATAATTAAACTTATTATCGAAGCGCAGACGTTCAATGTCCATGTAATAAGTAATAGCTTTTATTTCGTCCTTAACAGGGATGCTGGTCTCCCTTGAATTGGTCAGGATCAGCCGCATCAGTTGTGAGAATTTTGCAAGGTAATGAATGGCCTTGTCTATGTCGCTGGAGATTACAAAACTCTCGATGGCATTCAGCGAATTGAAGATAAAATGAGGATTCATCTGCAGCTGCAATGCCTTTTGTTGGATATCAAAAAGCTCCTTTTCAATTGCAAGTACTCTTTTTTCCACTTCATGCTTTTTCTTGATGGTTCGTATCCTCCAGTATATAAAGGACCATAGCAATGCAAAGATCATGGCGCCAAAAAGAATCCTGAAGATCAAGGTATCCCACCAGGGGGGAAGAACAATAATGCAGAGGCTGATACCGGTTTCATTCCAGTACCCATCGTTATTGGACCCTGTGACCCTGAAAATATAGGAACCCGGTTCAACCCTGGTGTATTCCGCTACCCGGCGATTGGCATCCCTGGTATTCCATTCTTCATCATAGTCTTCCAGGAAATAACGATATTTGTTTTTCGCCGGATTGGTAAAATCCAGGGCCGAAAATTCAATGGAAAAAAAGTTGTCATCATAATTAAGGAGAATAGTGTCTCCATCGCAAAATGATCTCTGTACGGGCTCGTTGAACTTTTTAAATTCTGTAATCACTATGCGTGGTGTATTTTCATTTTGCCGGATCTCCTCAGGGATGAAACTGTTAAATCCATCCATACCGCCGAAAAACATCTCTCCATCTCCGGCATGGAACCAGGCACCGCCATTAAATTCGTTGCCCTGCAAACCATCGTTGATGTCAAAATTGATAAATTCGCCGGTTTCCGGATTGAATTTCGACATGCCCCAGTTAGTGGTAAGCCATAGGTATCCGTTTTTATCTTCCAGTGTGATATAAACCACGTTATTAGGCAGGCCATCTTTTTCATCGTATTTTATAAACTCTTCCGTAAGGGGATCGAAAAGATTTAATCCGCCCCCCATGGTGCCGATCCAATATCTGCCTTTGCTATCTTCATAAATACCGTAAACTGCATTTGCTCCAATGCTTTTCAGATCGTCAGGATCATAAGTATAAGAGGTGAAATTATCTTCAGTTCGGTTATAGCGGTTCAGCCCATTATCTGTTCCAAACCATAATTTGTGTTTACTGTCCTCATAAATGATCCATACCTGGTTGCTGGAAATGCTTCCGGGGTCTCTTGGATTGTGTACCCATGACTTTATTTTCATGGAATCGGGATGAAATGCATTCACTCCCCGGTCGGTGCCAACCCATATATATTCATTATGATCTTCAAGGACCCATAGTGTGCCATTACT